>JAJFTT010000047.1 GCA_021372785.1 Negativicutes bacterium
GCAGTGGATATTCCACAAAGATGCAGGCTAAGCTCAAAATAGAAGAATTCTATCTGATTGATAAATTTACATTTGCAAGGGATGACTTTGCCACCTTCGGGTGGCTTTTTGTCGCTTGAGGGTGATTATTTGACGCTTACGTCGGTCCGAATGCAAAGCGCAGGAGCAGCGTTGTTACCAGTGCAGGGTGTATTTATTGATTGCTCCGCCAGGATTTCGTTCAGGCTCGCGCCAGGAAATGACAGCAATCAACTGTTTGGCATTTCCTGCCAAACTATTTTATGCTTCTCTGTTGACAGATCACGATCCGTAGATTATAATGACTTTATAGGTCATCAGACTGTAATTCCTGTAAAACGACAAAGTTCACAGTATTTCTTCAAGGCAAGAGCTATTTTGCTACCGTCCCCGCAAGACCAGCCTGAACGTTAAAAAGTCTCTGCCCGAACCCCCCAGTAGCGAAATCTGCGTCACTGTTCCTAGGAATTGCCCATTGGAAAACTATGATGTTGCGAACAAAAAAACCAGACTCCGATGTTACGATCGTTAAACTCAGGTTTGCCATATCTCTAAATGAACGAAGACAATAGAAAGGAAGTATTAAATCATGCCGGATCCCAGCCAACCAATCGAAAAAAAAGATGCTCTCAAAACAGAGAAAGATAAGGATGCTGAACTCGTAATCGGTGCCCTGCGGACTTCCGAATTTATCCGGGACGACACGGATCCGATTGCCGCACCCAGTATGGAAAGGGTAGCGGAGAATAGCCAGCACAGCCATAATCATTCTGAAGAAGAGGAAGAAGAAGAAAAAGAAGAAGACATCAACGAAGCTTTCTATGATGTAGCAAATAATCTGGAAATCAAGGTGCCAATCGCCTCCATGGAAAATTCCTATACCGAGCCGAACGCACGCTTTCCGCAGGAACCCGATCAGGCTGTCGATGCAGAAAACCAGCGTTTGCCCGATGTTCAAGACAAATCAAGCAAATCCGCCGAAACGGAAGAAATCGATGATGAAGGTCTCTTCCAGGTTCCGGCCGATCCTCTTGAGAATCAATTCAGAGAACCCGTCATCCCGATGGAAGATTGGGTGAGCAGGCCGCCAAAACCGAATAAAAAAACAAAAGAAGAGCCGGAAAATCCTGTTACATAAAGTTTCTGCGTATTAACGAACATACTTTGTCATCACGCCGGGAAAGAAGAGATTGTTTCATAATGATCGCAGCATCAACATGAAATCTTCTCTTCTTTCCTTTTTTTCTGATCGTCACAAGGCCTGTGCCTTTCCCCTGCCCTGCTTCTTGCAGCAAGCTTCAAAAAGCAGAAAATAGTATGCAAGAGATCAAAACAGGACGCTGGCAGCATTTTCAAGGCAATGAATACGAAGGTGATTACCCGGCTAAGCACTCCGAAACGCCGGGGCCGACGATGGTCTTCGGTAAACCAAAGGAGCTGTAGTCAAACGAAAAATTGCTGCAGCTCCGTTGATTTTAGTGATTTTCATTGTTGAGGTTCTCAGCCGCTTTGTTTTGCAGACCGGCGAGCAAACCAGACAGGCGGCTATTGCTGTCCACGACTTGCTGATGCTCCTTGCCCTTGCAGGCCTGTTTACTCTGTTCAACCGCTGCATCGAGGGCGGCGCGGTCCGCTTTCCCCAGTGTTTTCGATATCTTTTTGGCTTGATCCACTAATTCTGCCGCTCTGTTTTTCGCCGTGGCTTCTTCTTTCAATTTTGCTTCTTCCGCCAGATACTGCTGCTGTTCGCGTGTCGCCTGTTCAATTTCTGCCTGGCTCATATTGGATGTGGCGGTGATCACGATACTTTGTTCTTTGCCGGTGCCTAAATCTTTGGCAGAAACACTGACAATTCCATTCACATCGATGCCGAAGGTCACTTCAATTTTCGGTGCGCCGCGCATTGCACGACGAATCCCGCTCAGTCTGAATTTACCAAGCGTCTTGTTGCGGTCAGCTCTCTCGCTTTCACCTTGCAGAACATGAATATCCACGGAGGACTGGAAAGGGGCTGCGGTCGTGTAGATTTCGCTCTTCCTGGTGGGCAGCGTCGTATTGCGCTCGATGATCCTGGAAAAAGCATTCCCCACGGTTTCAACACCCAGGGAAAACGGCGTGACATCCAAAAGCAGCAAACCTTGCACCGCGCCGGACAGTACACCGGCTTGCAGCGAAGCACCGATGGCGACACATTCATCGGGATTAATGCCTTTGAAGGGTTCTTTGCCAATTACCCTTCGGATCGTTTCCTGCACAGCGGGAATCCGGCTGGAGCCTCCCACCAATAAAATCTTATCGATGTCCGAATTGCTCAGACCGGAATCCGCCATCGCCCGGTGTACCGGCAGCATGGTTGCTTCCACCAAATGAGCTGTCAATTCATCAAATTTGGCACGGGTCAGCGTCAGTTCCAGATGCAGAGGTTTTGCGTCCCTGACAGCGAGATACGGTAAATTGATTGTGACTGACATCAACCCGCTCAATTCAATTTTGGCGTTTTCCGCAGCTTCTTTGATGCGCTGCATGGCAGTCGCATCCTGATGCAGATCAACCCGATTGCTTTTCTTGAACTCTGCGATCAGATACTCCGCTATGCAATGATCAAAATCATCGCCGCCAAGATGATTGTTGCCGGCTGTCGCCAGTACCTCAATCACACCGCCGCTGATCTCCAGAATCGAAACATCAAAAGTGCCGCCGCCTAAATCATAGACCAAAACCTTCTGCGCCGCTTCTTTATCGACACCGTAAGCCAGGGCGGCGGCAGTCGGTTCATTGATAATACGCAGAACATTGAGCCCCGCAATTTTGCCTGCATCCTTGGTGGCTTGCCGCTGACCATCGGTAAAATAAGCGGGCACAGTGATCACCGCATCATTGATTTTCTCTCCCAGATAATTTTCAGCATCGATTTTTAATTTCTGTAAAATCATAGCGGAAATTTCCTGCGGCGTATATTGTTTGTCGTCAATTTGAACTCTGAAATCGCCGCCCATTTCCCGTTTTATTGAACTGATTGTGCGCTCATGATTGGTAATTGCCTGACGTTTGGCTGCTTCGCCTACCAGGCGTTCGTTATTTTTGCTGAATGCCACGACCGATGGCGTGGTACGCTTGCCTTCGGCATTGGGAATGATGACAGCTTCTCCCCCTTCCATGACTGCCATACAGGAATTCGTGGTACCCAGATCGATACAGATTACTTTAGACATTTCATTTTCTCCTTAGGTTGACTTCATTGCTCCGAAAAGATTTTCCATTTACGGATATAATTCCAAACGCTCCCGTGATTCAGATTGCTTTGATCCCACAAAATAAGCGATAATTTGTTATGATACACCCTCTGTCCGGTGAGACTGTTACGAATCTTCTAAGACAATAGAAATATTGTTTGACTTTTACAAATTCGCTTTCCGGCAAGAAATCAGCCAGCCGCAAGCAGGCGATCCCCGGCAGGCCGGGAAGCAAAAGTCAGCTCTCTGGCCGCTGCTGCTTTGCAGGATAAAATGCTCAACGCAGAAGAAAACTTTCTGTTCCGACAAAAGCGCGGTTGGGAGCATGATTTCCATTACAGACAAGGTGTTTTGGTTCTCGCTGCCTGGAACGGTGCTCAAGTCGCGGCAGTTGCCGGAACGGACGATCAGACGGAACCTTTGCGGTAAACCGGCACCGGCATACGAGCGGAATCTCTGCTTCAGTACGCGGATCCAACAAAAAACCGTCCGGCCATTTCCTAAACATAGGCCAACGGTTTTATGATCCGCATCGCTTAAATCAGAATACGCACTTTAAATTCGGTTTGACAGGAGGGGCATCTGACGGAATGCGTTCCCGTTTTGCGCGATAAACGCAGAACCTTTTTGCATTTGGGGCAAGTGCGATAGCGATGCGTTTTCACTTCTCTGATTCTGCGCAGGTTCCTCGCCAATTTTATTTGGACTGGCCGCCAGTAATTCAGGAAAAGAGCATTTTCTCTCCGGCGTTTCGTGAGATTTTTTGAAAAAGCTCTGAACAGCAGCAGCGCTAAAATGAGATACATGACAATATTGATAATCTGCGACTGCACCGCCATATTGATTAAGATCAGAAGAAAACTCACTGCCAGCAGACCATAATACAACTGATCAATCCCATAACGGCCATACATGAAATTGGCGATTCTTGCTTTGAATTTATCCATTGTTTTTTCTCCTTTTTATAATGGGGATCCGCAGCATACGGTCATACATAATCTGGTCATACAGAGGCCCAAACACAGATTACCGACCGACGGCATACCATAACCCTGACTCTGCTGTTGATAAACCCGACCGCCATGCTGAATTTGATTCAAAAAAACCTGATACTCAATATTATTCGGTTCCATTTGCACAGCAATCGTAGCATGCTGCAATGCCGTGATCTCATTGCCGATACCGGCATTGGCATTGGCACTATAGTAGAACCAGGCAGCGGTCCTGTCCTTGATTCCGGCCAGTAAATCTAAGGCTTCCTGGTAATAACCGGCTCTGATCCGATTCACGACCGCCTCATATTGAGAAGTATTCTCCTGTGTCTGGCGGTAGCTGTAAGGTCCGTAATTGCCAAATGGATTAAACCCGCCAAACGGATCATAGCGGCCGGAAGAATTGCCGCCATAAGGATTCTGACCCTCCGACCCGTTGCCGCCATTTTGGGGAATATTGCCGTTTTTGATCTGTTCATACGCAACATTGATCTCACTCATTTTTTGGGCTGCTTCCGGGTTGTTTTGGTTTACATCCGGGTGATATTTTCTGGCCAATTGACGGTAGGCTTTGGTGATTTCTTCACTTGAAGCAGTTGGGGAAACGCCAAGTACTTCGTACGGATCGGATGTCATTGTTTCTGTTTCTCCTTTATTTTCCGGTTTGCTATCTCGTATCTTGTCCATACTCCGGAATAGAGTATATTTTCTATCAGGTGCTTATCTTGCTGAATCGGCAAACGTTGATATTTTTCCATGCAGTCAGCCATCAGAAGATTGAGTATTTCCGCCGTGTTTTCCCAAGTTGAGGCAATCAGGGGATTATATCGTTCTTTTTTTATGTCTTCTACTAAATCAAGACTGGCATCCATGATATAAATGAATTTCCCCAATGCCTGCGCGAAGGCGCGTAAGTCCGGCGAAAAGCCGTCTTCCCTCCAGATAAAAACTTCCGCCAGCAATTTGCCGAAACAATTAGCCGGAAGATCCGGGTTCAGCACATTCGCTTTTTCCAGGGCGCTCAGCTCTCGCAGACAGTCTTGGATCAGCTGACATTGTCTGGGATACAATGCGGCGATCTCTCGATTCGCCTGCTCAAAAAGCTTTGCTTTGTATAAGGCGCTCCGTTTCTTTTCGTCTTGCCAATCATCCAGAAAATTATAATAGGCAAGCGCCACATTCATGTCAGCGGCATAAGCCGTGATTTCATCCTGCCAATAGGTATGCGCTTTCAGCGGATGAATCAGACAACGTTCCGTCTGCAAGTCAGGCTCTTTCGGATACAGCGCCGACAGAATCAAAATCAGGAAAGTCATGTCATAGGTCAGGGTGATCCGGCTGATTGTCTGATGCCGGCTGCCCAGCGAGCGGCAAAGGCTGCAATAACAAGTTTGATAGCGCTTTTTCTCTTCTTCGCTCAATTTTTCAAAATTCGCTACCACATAACCAAACATCCCCTGCCACCTCCCCGTTTCTTTGCCGGTTTTTTTGCTGTGAGCAAAGCTGCTGTGCTCCCGGGCGCCGGCTTTTGCTTTTTCATAAGTGTTACAGACATTGCTCTGTCTTGAAGATAGATTATACACCCGATCAGGCCTGTTTTTCGCTGATTTGCAAAATTTTATACTTTATTCACTTTTTTCAGGCGCTTCGGTTTGCTTTTTACCCCCTTTGACGTGATCTTGAATTTTCCGGTAAAATCTGTTATAATGTTTATGGAAAATTGCCAGACCGTCAGGACTCTCTCATGGAATGAAAACGTTTAAAATTAATTTGGAGGTGAAGCTTTGCATGATCAAACGTGAATTTGGCAAAACCGGTTTTGCTATCGCTCCCGTTGTCTACGGCGGCATCGTCTCAATGAACGACGGACAGGAGGCATCCGACCGTTATGTTGCCTGGGCGATCGATCGCGGCATCAATTATTTCGATGTAGCCCCTTCCTATGGCGACGCGCAGGAAAAATTGGGCAATTCGCTCAAACCCTATCGCAAAGAAATCCATCTTGCCTGTAAAACGCAGCAGCGCTGCCGGACAGAAGCAGAGAAGGAATTCAAAGAATCCCTGCGGGTCCTGCATACAGATTATTTTGATGTCTATCAAATGCACGCGCTGAGGAGTGTTGCCGAAGTAGACGCAGCCTTTGCCCCCGGCGGGGTGATGGAAATGATGCGCTGGGCAAAAGAACAGGGTTATGCCCGTAATCTCGGGATCACCTGCCACAGTGAAGCGGCAGCTCTGAAAGCGATTTCGCTCTACGATTTTGACACGGTCCTCTTCCCGCTCAACTGGCATATGAACATCGGTCACCAATTTGGCAGCAAATTGTGTGCCGCCGCCAAAGCGAACGGGATGGGTCTGCTCGGTATGAAACAGTTGATCGAACGCAGTTGGTTCAACGCGGAAGAACGCGAACATTCGCAGTTCCCAAAATCCTGGTGCAAACCGATTGATGCCGACAATACGGCTCTGCGCCTGGCCGCCATGAAATACACGCTCTCCTTGGGAGTCCATGCTTTGGTTCCTCCCGGTGATTTTCTTAATTTCTCTTTTGTCGTCGATCATATCGACGAGTGCCTGCGGCAGCCGCTGAATGCCGACGATTTACAGCTGCTGAAAGACGCCTATGCCAAGGTGAAAGATTATCCCTTCTTTGCGCTTGACTAAATGCAAAACAGGCATAAAAAGGCGGATGGCCATTTTCGGTCACCCGCCTTTTCGTATTTTTAGCTTAATTTATTGCCGCATTCCCCGCAGAATTTCATACCGAGGGGATTTTCTGCGCCACATGCCCCGCAGATCAAAATATCGGGTTCCGTGTCTTGTGCCGGTTCCGGTGGCTTCATTTCGATTTTAGTGCCGCAGACGCCGCAGAACTTGGCTCCGGCGGCTACCGCCGCACCGCAGTTGGGGCATTTGCTTACAGATTCCACCGCTTCTTCTTCTTTCTCCTGCCTGGCGTTGATCGCCTCAATCTCTTCCTGCAGTGCTGTAATGGATTTTTGAATTTCTTTGATTTCGAGACACATTTTTGCTACATCATCATCGAGCGGAGCGCCTTCTTCGAATTTCTTCCAGTAAAAATCCCCGATTCTGGTTTTGACTGCTTCAATGGCAGATTTATCATTGCTGATTTTCGCATTCAGGCGCGTAACTTCTACCATATCCGCACCACGGTTGGTCACATTTTTAGCCGCTTTGGAAAGTCTGTCAAAAAAAGCCATAATAAACCCTCCCTCGTTTTCTTCCTTCATCTGTCAAAGGTGCGGCTGATGAAACCGCAGGCATCCTTGTTTCTTTTTTTAATTCGCTGTTTCTCCTGTCATTTCCTTCTTGTTCCCGCCTGCTTTGGTGTAATTCCACAAATAAAAAAAAGAAACGGAGTCTTGATTTTAGATGTATATAACGGAATTTACAGCGAAACAGATCCCACAGGCGCAACGTCTGGTTCTGGCTGAATATCGGGTCCTGCAGAGCAAACTGCCCTGGCTGCCGGAAATTACCGCGGCACCCAACCTGGATGATTTTGCCGCCAATCAATTGGGTGTTGCCGCCCTGGAAGGTGGGTGCTTGCTGGGGTTCCTTTGCTGCAGCAACCCTTTCCCGGATGCTTTCCATACCACCGGCGCCAAAGGCAGCTTCACTCCCCTGCATGCGCACGCTGCCATCGAACAGGACAGAGCCGGACTCTATGATCATCTCTATCAGGCAGCCGCCAGAAAATGGGTCGCTGCAGGGATTGTCAGTCATGCAATTTGTTTCTACAGTCACGATCAAGTCAGTCTGGAACAGTTTTTCTGGAATGGTTTTGGCATGCGCTGCCTCGATGCGATCAAAGAGAATACAGCGGTTCCCGATCCGCAGCCTGCTCTGGCTTCGTATTACGAGGTCGCCAAAACCGATTTGACTTCGCTGCTTGCTATGCAGAATCAGCTAATTGCTCATTTGGGTAATTCCCCTTGCTTTATGAAATACGCTGCGATGAGCGAGGAACGCTTCCTGGTTGCCAACGAGGAAAATTACTTTTTTGCGGCGCAAACGCGGGGGAAACCGGTCGCTTATCTGCGCTTCAGCATGGAAGGAGAAAATTTCATCAGTAATTGCGGCAAAGTGATCAATATCTCCGGTGCCTTTTGCCTGCCGGAGTTCCGCGGCAGCGGTATAATTGATCAATTGCTGGATTTCAGCGCCAATTTCTGGTACAGGAGGGGATACCGCCTGCTCGGAGTTGACTGCGAAAGCATCAATCCAACTGCCCGCCGCTACTGGCTAAAACACTTTACTCCATATACTTATTCTCTGGTTCGCCGTATTGATGAAAAAGCGGCCGGCTGCACGGATTTGTTGCCGCAGGGCTAAGCGGACGTTAAAAATAAGGCTCCGGGGTAATCCTGCCTGTCTCTTTGCACAAGTGCGCGTTGACCTTTGAGGATTTTGCCCGGAGTCTTGATTGCATTGAGTCCTATTTTTCTTGTGCCAACGCCAATTCCGCCATAGTACGGGTTGCCATACCGGTAAAACCTTTGCTCATATATGGTTTATCGGCCGAAATGGCGGAAGTGCCGGCAATATCCAGATGTACAAAAGCGGCTTTTTTGATAAATTCAGCTATGATCATACCGCCGGTCTGCATGCCACCGCCGGCGCCGCCGCTGTTCTTCAAATCGGCGACGTCAGATTTATACATCGCCGCATAATCCTCATGCATCGGCATCCGCCAATAGCGCTCGCCGCTGATGGCTGCGGCTTGCTGCAACTCGGCGCTCAGATCATCAGAGGTCGCGAGATAACCGGCATAGACACCGCCAAACGCCCGCGCGCAGGCACCGGTGAGCGTTGCCACATCCACAATTTTCTTGGCTCCCAGCGACTCGGCATAGGCAACGGCGTCAGCCAAAACCAAGCGGCCTTCCGCATCGGTGGAGATAATTTCGATGGTTTTGCCCATCATGCTGCGTACCACGTCCCCGGGCTTCTGCGCCATACCATCCGGCATATTTTCGGTGGCGGCAATCACACCAATGATATTGGCTCTTGGTTTCAGCTTGCCAATGATCTCCATCGCGCCTAAGACAGCGGCTGCCCCCGCCATATCCCCTTTCATGTTTTCCATACCGGCGCCTGGTTTCAGCGAAATGCCGCCGGAATCGAAGGTGATTCCCTTACCAACCAGGGCCAGGATATCGCCGCCCGGATTGCCTTCATACTTTAAAACAATCATCATCGGCGGTTCCGCACTGCCCTGCGCCACACCCAGCAAACAGCCCATCCCCAAGTCCTGCATATGGTCTCTGTCCAAAACCGAGACTCCCAAGCCGTTTTTGGCGGCCACTTTAATCGCTCTCTCAGCCAGTGTGGTGGGCGTCAGGTAATT
>JAJFTT010000048.1 GCA_021372785.1 Negativicutes bacterium
AATGCCGGGTGACAACGTGGTGATGGGAGTGGAACTGATCACTCCGATTGCCATCGAAAAAGAATTGCGTTTCGCAATTCGCGAAGGCGGCCGCACGGTTGGCGCCGGTGTCGTCACCGAAATCAAAGAAGCCTAGAAGAAGGTAAGCCGTTTCGGTGCGATAATTAGGGTTGCAACTTTATCGCACCAAAACGGGACCGATAATTTGCGATGAAGCAGAAGGTTGCCTGGTGAAATATCCTTTGGCATCAGGGGAATTTTTGCGGAGTTGTCAGTCCGCATAGATCGGACGAAGGAGGAAACAAGAGTGGCACAACAAAAAATTCGTATTCGCCTGAAAGCTTTTGACCACAATCTCTTGGATGCCTGCGCTGAAAAAATTGTGGAAACAGCAAAACGTACCGGTGCACAAGTATCGGGACCAATTCCGTTGCCGACCGAGAAAAACTTGTATACCATTCTCCGTGCTGTGCACAAATACAAAGATTCGCGGGAACAATTCGAGATGCGTACACACAAACGTTTAATCGATATCCTGGAACCGACGCAGAAAACAGTGAATGATTTAATGAAACTGGATCTACCTGCCGGCGTCGATATTGAGATTAAACTTTAACGCCATCAGGGAGGTGAAAGTGGATGAAAAAAGCAATCATTGGTAAGAAATTAGGCATGACTCAGATTTTCTTGGATAATGGTCAAGTCGTTCCTGTTACCGTTGTAGAAGCCGGCCCCTGTGTGGTTGTGCAGAAAAAAACGGTGGAGAACGACGGCTATTCCGCTATTCAAATCGGTTTTGGTGAGATCGCCGAACGGAAAGTGAACAAGCCGGAAACAGGCCATTTCAAAAAAAGTAATCTTGCTCCGAAACGTGTTTTGAAAGAACTGCGTTTGGAGAATGCACAGGATTATGAAGTGGGTCAGTCTCTCACCTGCGATCTTTTCGCAGTAAATGAGTTTATTGATGTCAGCGGGATCAGCAAAGGTCATGGTTTTACAGGCAGTATCAAGCGCTGGAATCATCATCGCGGCAAAATGACTCATGGTTCCAAATTTCACAGGGCTCCCGGTACTTTGGCAGCTCGTGCAGCGGCACGTGTGCCAAAAGGCCGTAAGATGCCCGGACATTACGGCGTTGACAATACGACGATTCTCAATTTGAGAGTTGTCCGCGTGATTGCCGATCGTAATTTGTTGTTAGTCAGAGGCTCCGTACCCGGTCAGGTAGGCAGCCTTTTGACCATCAAGAACGCTGCTAAAAAGTAGCGGGATGATGACAGGAAAGGAGGATAGGCTATGCCTCAAGTAGCTGTATACAATACCCTGGGAGAAAAAGTTGGCGAAATGAGCTTGTGTGAATCGCTTTTCGCAACTGAAGTCAGCGAGCCGAGCCTGCATCAAGCCGTTGTTGCTTATTTAGCTGCACAAAGACAGGGTACCCATTCGACGCTGCTCCGTTCGGAGGTCCGCGGCGGCGGAAAAAAACCTTGGCGTCAAAAAGGAACCGGTCATGCCAGAGCCGGCTCCAGCCGTTCGCCGATTTGGCGAAAAGGCGGTATCACTTTCGGACCGAAACCGAGAGATTACCGCATCAAAATGCACAAAAACGTAAAACGGATTGCCATGCGATCTGCTTTTACCAGTAAAGTCAATGATCAGGATCTGATCATCTTAGAGAGTCTGGATATGACTTCGCCGAAAACCAAAGAAATGGTCACCTTATTAAAAAACCTGAAGATTGATCGCAAAGCTTTGTTCATCACGGCGGGTCCCGAAAAAAATGTTTACCTCTCCGCAAGAAACCTTCCCGGTATCAGCGTAACTTTCTCCGGCAGCGTGAATGTTTATGACATTCTGCTCCATGATAAGCTGATCATCGTGAAAGATGCGGTCGGTAAATTAGAGGAGGTATTTGCGTAATGCGTGAACCTCATGAAGTTCTGGTAAAACCGATTATCACTGAAAAAACCAGTGCCATGATGGCAAACAAGAAGTATGTATTCAAGGTGCATCCGGATGCCAACAAAATCGAAATCAAATATGCGGTGGAAAAAGTTTTCGAAGTTCAGGTAGCCGATGTCAATACCCTGCATGTAAAAGGTAAAAAGAAACGGGTCGGAGCACATTACGGTTACACTTCCGATTGGAAAAAAGCGATTGTTACTTTGACCAAAGATTCCAAGACTATCGGCTTCTTCGATGGGCTATAAGGAGGAGGATGACAAATGGCTGTAAAAACATACAAACCAACCTCTCCGGCCCGCCGTGCCATGACAGGTTACTCGTTTGACGAGATCACGCGCCAAACCCCGGAGAAGTCTTTGCTGGCTCCTTTGATCAGCCGCGGCGGCCGCAATAATCATGGCCACTTAACGGTTCGTCATCAGGGCGGCGGCGCCAAACGGATGTATCGCCTGATTGACTTTAAACGTAGCAAAGACGACATCCCTGCAAAAGTATTCAGTATTGAATATGATCCCAATCGTACTGCCCGGATCGCCCTGATCTGCTATGCGGATGGTGAGAAGAGCTATATTCTGGCTCCTGTTGGTTTGAAGGTTGGCGACACCGTTATTTCCGGTGAAAGCGTTGATATCAAACCCGGCAATGCATTACCTTTAAGAAAAATCCCGGTTGGCACGTTGATTCACAATATCGAATTGAAAATCGGTAAAGGCGGTCAATTAGTGCGCTCCGCCGGTGTATCTGCTCAGTTGATGGCGAAGGAATCGGAATATGTTCACGTTCGCCTTCCCTCCAACGAAATGCGCCTTATCCATGGCAACTGCAAAGCTTCTATTGGTGAGGTAGGTAACCTGGAGCATGAAAATGTAAAAATCGGTAAAGCCGGTCGCTCACGTCATATGGGAATCCGTCCTACCGTCCGCGGCGTGGTCATGAATCCTGTGGATCATCCGCATGGTGGCGGCGAAGGTCGTTCTCCGGTTGGCCATAAGAGCCCTCTGAGCCCGTGGGGTCAGAAAACGAACGGTTTCAAGACTCGCAAGAAGAAAGCATCCGATAAGTACATTGTTACACGACGGAGCAAGTAATAGACAAGGGAGGCTAGACAATGTCCAGATCCATTAAGAAGGGTCCTTATATTGCCGACCACTTGCTCAAGAAGATCCAGGCAATGAATGCGAACCGTGAGAAAAAAGTTGTGAAAACTTGGTCTCGCGCTTCGACGATTTTCCCGGATATGGTTGGCCATACCATCGCAGTGCATGACGGAAGAAAACATGTACCTGTATATATTTCGGAAGATATGATCGGTCATAAACTTGGCGAATTCGCTCCCACCCGCACATTCCGCGGACACAGCGGCGGCGCCGAGAAGACAACCGGTACGAAAAAGGTAGGGGTGTAAGCATATGGAGAGTAAAGAGAGTAAAGCAATTGCTCGTTATATCCGGATAGCCCCCCTGAAAGTCCGTATTGTTATGAACAATATTCGTGGCAAGAATGTTGACGAAGCATTAACGATTTTGCGTTATACGCCGAAAGCCGCTTCGCCAATCATCGCGAAAGTTGTGAAATCCGCTGTCGCGAATGCGGAAAACAATTACGATATGGACAGTTCCCGTCTTTATATCGCTGCTGCATTTGTAGATCAGGGTCCAACGATGAAGCGGGCGCAGCCTCATCAGCGTGGTCGTGCGTTTCCCATTTTGAAACGCAGCAGTCACATCACGATCGTAGTAAAAGAGCGTGCATAGCGACGGAGCGCAAGTAAGCAAGGAGGGAAAATAGAGTGGGTCAAAAAATTCATCCTTACGGTCTGCGTCTTGGCATCATTAAGGACTGGGAATCTCGCTGGTTTGCAACTAAGAATTTCTCAGATCTTTTGGTCGAAGACTACAAGCTTCGTAAGTTTCTGAAAGATAAGCTCTATCAAGCCGGTCTCTCGAAAATTGAAATCGAGCGGACTGCAAACCGGGTCAGCGTGATCCTGTTTACTGCTAAACCTGGTATTGTCATCGGCAGAGGCGGTGCGGGGATTGAAGATCTGCGCAAACAACTCGAGGCGATGGTCAAGAAACCGGTCAATATCAAAGTAAACGAAATCCGTTTTGCCGAAGGGGATGCCCAATTGGTAGCGGAGAATATCGCTGCGCAATTGGAAAAAAGAATCGGATTCCGCCGCGCCATGAAACAATCCATCATGCGTGCGATGCGGTCACCCGGAGTCAAAGGCTGCAAGGTCCAATGTTCCGGCCGGTTGGGCGGCGCCGAAATTGCCCGGGATGAGAAGTTCCATGAAGGCACCATTCCGCTGCATACCCTGAGAGCAGATATCCAATATGGAATTACCGAAGCCAAGACCACTTATGGTCGCATCGGTGTAAAAGTATGGATTTACAAAGGTCAAGTATTACCGAAGCCGAAAGTGAAAACGGAAGCTAAGGAAGGGGGCAAATAAAATGTTACTCCCCAAACGTGTCAAGTACCGCAAACAACATCGCGGTAAAATGCGCGGTCTGACCAAGGGCGGTGCAGAATTAAGCGGCGGCGAATTCGGATTGCAGGCTTTAGAAGCCTCATGGATCAGCGCCCGTCAGATCGAGGCAGCCCGTGTCGCCATGACTCGTTTTATCAAACGTGGCGGTAAAGTCTGGATCAAAATATTTCCGGATAAACCGGTTACGCAAAAACCGGCTGAAACCCGTATGGGTTCCGGCAAAGGTGCTCCTGAATATTGGGTAGCGGTTGTGAAACCCGGCCGTATCATGTTTGAAATCGCCGGTGTGACGGAAGAAACTGCCCGTGAAGCTTTCCGGTTAGCTGCCCATAAGTTGCCGATCAGAACGAAATTTATTAAACGTGAAGAAGTGGGTGGTGAAATCAATGAAGGTTAAGGAATTGCGCAAGCAGATCAGCGATATGAACGCTACCGAGCTTGAGCAAAAGCTCGCGAGTTTAAAGGCTGAGCTATTTAACCTCCGTTTCCAAATGGCTATGGGGCAGTTGGATAATCCAATGCGCATCCGTGAAGTCAGAAAAGCCATTGCCCGCGTCAAAACCCGCATTCGTCAGCGGGAACTCAATATCGGTTAATGGCAGGAAACAAAAAGGAGGAGCCAAATATGATAGATCGCGCTCGTCGTAAAATGAAGACCGGTGTGGTTGTCAGTGATAAGATGGATAAAACCATTGTTGTTTCTGTAGAAAGAATGGTACAACATCCTCTGTATGGCAAACGCATTCGTCTTACTACGAAATTCAAAGCCCATGATGAAAACAACGAATGCCAGGAAGGCGATACCGTGACCATAATGGAAACAAGACCGCTTTCCAAAGACAAACGCTGGCGGTTGGTTGAAATCGTCGAACGGGCAAAATAGTCTTGAAGCCCATTGCAGACGAAAGGGGGATGAAACCACATGATTCAACAGCAGACTGTTTTGAATGTTGCTGATAATTCCGGTGCGAAAACAATTATGTGTATTCGCGTCAAAGGCGGTCATTACCGTCGCTATGGTAATGTCGGCGATACGATTGTTGCTGCCGTCAAAACCGCCACACCCGGCGGCGTTGTTAAAAAAGGCGAAGTTGTCAAGGCTGTCATCGTCAGAACCCGTAAGGGGATGGGACGGGACGACGGTTCTTACATTCGCTTCGACGATAATGCGGCCGTTATTATCAAGGAAGATAAGAGCCCGCGTGGCACTCGTATCTTTGGGCCTGTTGCTCGGGAATTACGCGAAAGAGATTATATGAAAATCATTTCGCTAGCTCCCGAAGTTCTGTAGTCAGGAGGTGTACTAGTTTGACAGCACCTAAAATGCATGTTAGAAAAGACGATACCGTCGTTATTTTACAGGGAAAAGATGCAGGCAAGCAGGGTAAGATCTTAGTAGCGATGCCAAACGACCGTAAAGTCATTGTGGAAGGCATCAATATTATTAAGCGTCATACGCGTCCTTCCAATACAAATCCCAAAGGCGGAATTGTGGAAAAGGAAGCGCCGGTTTTCGCTGCCAGAGTGCAAGTCGTCTGCAAAAGCTGCAAAAAACCGACCAGAGTCGGCCGCAAAATTGCCGAAGACGGCAGTCACGTTCGTTATTGTAAAAAATGCGGACAGTCCCTTGATAAATAGAGGAAGGGAGGTAAACTATCTTGTCCCGATTGAAAGAAAAATATCAAAATGAAGTGACACCAGCTTTGATGGAGCGCTTCAAATACAGCAGCGTGATGAGTGTTCCCCGTCTATCGAAGATTGTGATTAATATCGGCGTGGGAGATGCATTGCAAAACTCAAAATTGCTGGACGCATCGGTCAGTGATCTGACAACAATTGCCGGACAAAAACCGGTGATTACGAAAGCGAAGAAATCAATCGCAAACTTTAAACTGCGTGAAGGCGTTTCAATTGGCACCATGGTGACTTTGCGCGGCGAGCGTATGTGGTCTTTCCTGGATAAGCTAATGAATATCAACCTTCCCCGCGTTCGTGACTTTCGCGGAGTTTCTCCGAAAGCTTTTGATGGTCGTGGTAACTATTCCCTCGGCGTGAAAGAGCAATTGATCTTCCCTGAAATTGAATATGATAAGGTCGACAAAATTCGGGGTATGAATATTTCTATTGTCACCACGGCAAGAACAGACGAAGAGGCCTTCGAGTTGCTGAAAGCACTCGGTATGCCTTTCCGTTCCTAACTGAGGAGGAAGCTTTATGGCTAAGACTTCACTAAAAATCAAACAGAGCCGTCCGCAGAAATTTAAGGTACAGGAATACAACCGCTGCAAAATTTGCGGCCGTCCTCATGCCTATATGCGGAAATTTGGCATCTGCCGCATCTGCTTCCGCAATCTGGCGCATCAGGGACACATTCCCGGTGTCACGAAAGCCAGCTGGTAATATCGAAACAGGGAGGAGGTCGTTTACATGGCTATGACCGATCCGATTGCTGATATGTTAACTCGCATTCGCAATGGTAATGTGGTTTACCATGAAAAGGTAGACATTCCGGCGTCAAAGATGAAAGTGGCGCTGGCGGAGATCCTGAAAAATGAAGGATATATCCGTGATTTTCAACAAATCAGCGACAATAAACAAGGCGTTATCCGGATTTTTATGAAATACGGTGCGGAACGCGAACGCGTAATCACCGGTATCAAACGCATTTCGAAACCTGGTTTACGTGTGTATGTTCACAGAGATGAAATTCCTCGTGTCCTTGGCGGGTTGGGTGTTGCAATTATTTCCACAACATCTGGTCTAATGAGCGACAAACAAGCTCGCGCAGCAGGTCTGGGCGGCGAAGTGATTTGTTATATCTGGTAAAGGAGGTGCCGTAAGTGTCTCGTATAGGTAGAATGCCGATTGTAATTCCGCAGGGCGTTAACGTTACTGTGGAAGGTAACTTGGTAAGCGTAAAGGGACCCAAGGGCACCCTGACACGTGCTTTACATCCGGAGATGAAAATTACTTTGGAAGACGGAGCCCTGCATGTCAGCCGTCCCAGTGACGCTCCGAAGCACCGTGCGCTTCATGGCTTGACCCGCGCCTTGCTGAATAACATGGTTGTCGGTGTCACTAAGGGTTTTGAGAAAAATTTAAACATTGTTGGTGTTGGGTACCGTGCTTCAAAACAAGGCAGGACCCTGGTACTCAATATGGGATATTCCCATCCGGTCGAGATTACTCCTGAGGAAGGCGTCGAAGTTGAAGTTCCCGCTCAGGCCAGAATGATCGTTAAGGGAATCGACAAAGAAAAAGTCGGTGCTCTTGCCGCTGAAATTCGTAAGGTCCGCGAACCGGAACCCTACCTCGGTAAAGGAATCATGTATGAGGGCGAAGTCATTCGTCGTAAAGTCGGTAAGACCGGTAAATAAAGGGATTTGATCAAGAAAGGAGTGACTCCGCTTTGATCCAAAAGCCGGATGCGAATCAAGCTCGTCTGGTTCGTCATTTTCGTGTGCGTAAACAGATCAGCGGGACGGCAGAACGTCCTCGTCTCTGCGTTTACCGCAGCAACAAGCATATTGTCGCACAAGTCATTGATGATAACAGCGGTCACACCCTGGTTGCTGCTTCTTCTCTAGAAAAGGCAGTCCGGGAAGAATTAAAATACGGCGGTAATATCAGCGCCGCTAAAGTGGTTGGCAGTATCGTTGCCAAACGTGCTCTTGAAAAAGGGATCAATCAAGTAGTCTTCGATCGCGGTGGATATCTCTACCACGGCCGTATCGCCGCGCTGGCTGATGCCGCCCGTGAAGGCGGTCTGAAATTCTAGGACGATTGGGAGGGAGTTTTCAATGCAAAAGATTGATTTAACCAATCTGGAACTGACAGAAAAAGTGGTCTCCATCGGTCCTGTATCCAAGACCGTAAAGGGCGGACGTATTCGTCGGTTCAGAACTCTGGTTGTAGTCGGTGACCAAAAAGGTCACGTCGGGATCGGCGTCGGAAAGGCCAGAGAAGTACAGGAAGCCATCAAAAAAGGTACGGACGACGCCAAGAAAAATGTTGTAACGATTCCTATGGTAGGGACTACGGTCCCTCATGTTAATATCGGCCGCTATGGCTCCGCGGAAGTTTTATTGAAACCGGCGGCAGTCGGGACCGGGGTGATTGCCGGCGGTCCGGTGCGTGCGATTTTGGAAGCAGCAGGCATACACGATATTTTAACAAAATCCAATGGATCTTCTAACCCTATCAATCAGGTACAAGCAACTCTCAAGGCCTTAATGACCATGAAGACAGTTGAACAGGTAGCCAAATTGCGGGGTAAAACCGTGGAAGAAATCCTCGGTTAGGGAGGAAAAAATCATGGCAAAACAGATTAAAGTGACTCTATTCCGTGGTTTTGCCGGACGTACCGAAAAGCAGCGCAAAATTGCCCGGGCTTTGGGATTAACCAAACGCGAGCATGTTGTAGTGCATGACGATAACCCGGTAATCCGCGGTATGATCAACAAAATCCCCCACATGTTGATTGTGGAAGAAATTGAAGAATAGGAGGTGCCCTTCGTGAAACTTCATGAACTAAAACCGGCTGCCGGTTCGCATAAACCCCGTCGCCGCGTTGGACGCGGTCTGGGTTCCGGGATGGGCAAAACCTCTACCCGCGGACATAAAGGCCAATGGAGCCGGACCGGCGGCGGTGTGCGTATTGGTTTTGAAGGCGGTCAGATGCCGATTACCAGACGGATGCCGAAGGTCGGTTTCACCAATATTTTCAAAAAAGAATACGCGTTGGTTAACGTAAAATTCCTCGATTGCTTTGAAGCTGGTACCGAAGTGACGCCTGAACTGATGTATCAGGAAGGTCTGATCAATAAACTCCAGTTGCCGGTAAAAGTGCTCGGCCATGGTGATTTAACAAAAGCGCTCACCGTGAAAGCTCACAAATTCTCGGCAGCAGCCCTGGAGAAGATTGAAAAGGCCGGCGGCAAAGCAGAGGTGATTTAATGTTTAGCACCTTTGTAAACGCATGGAAAATACCGGAGCAACGGAAGAAAATCCTGAATACCGGCTTGCTGATCCTTCTGTTTCGCTTAGGTTGTCACATCCCGGTGCCATTGATTGATGCAACCGCAATCCGCAGCATCTTCAGTGAAAGTAACTTCTTTGGTTTCTTGAACGTCATGTCCGGCGGTGCGCTTAAACAAATGAGTCTCTTTGCGCTTGCCGTCAGCCCTTATATTACATCCTCCATTGTGGTGCAACTATTGAGCGTCGTCATCCCGAAATGGGAAGAGATGTCCAAAGAAGGCGAACAAGGCCGTAAGAAATTACAGGAGTATACCCGCTATATCACGCTGCTGCTTGCCTTGATACAAGGTTATGCTACTGCTAATTATATCGGCAGCTTAGGGGCAGTGAGAGATCCTGGCTTCTATTCCTATTGTGTGATCGCTCTGACCTTTACCGCCGGCACCATTCTATTGATGTGGATGGCGGAAACGATCGGTGAAAAAGGCGTTGGCAATGGTGTTTCTCTCCTGATATTTGCAGGCATCATCTCGCAAATGCCGGATTCTGTGATCTCGATGGGCAAGGGTGTTATTGCCGGTACTACCCCCTGGTGGGGAGTGATAATTCTCGTCGTGATTGTTGCCGTCAGCGTAGTTGGTATTGTTTTTGTTACGCAAGGCACCCGGAAAATTCCGGTGCAATATGCCAAACGTGTGGTTGGCCGTAAGGTCTATGGCGGACAAAACACACATATTCCTTTCAAAATTAACCAGGCCGGTGTCCTGCCTGTTATTTTCGCTTCCAGTTTGCTGATGTTTCCGGAAACCATTCTGCAATTCGTCAATGCCGGCTGGGCAGAGAAAGTCAGTTCTTTTATGGGCGCAGGTACGTGGTTCCATACGATCTTGTATGTGCTGCTTATTTTCTTTTTCTCTTTCTTCTATACCATGATCCAATTCAATCCGATTGATACCGCAAAGAATATGCAAAAGAATGGCGGATTTATTCCCGGCATTCGTCCCGGTAAATCGACTTCTGATTTTCTCAGCCGTATCATGAGCCGCCTTACGGTTGTAGGCGCTGCTTTCCTTTGTGCTTTGGTTCTATTGCCTATGTTGCTGTCTGCTGTCACGACCATGAAAACCGGTTTCGGCGGCACAACCATTTTAATTGCAATCAGTGTGGCTTTGGAAACGATTAAAGCGATTGAAGCTCAAGTAATGCAGCGTCATTACAAAGGTTTCTTGCAATAGGAGGCATGGGGTTACTATGCGGGTTGTTTTATTAGGACCCCCGGGAGCGGGGAAAGGCACTCAAGCGGAAGTGATTGTCAAAGCATATGAAATTCCTCACATTTCCACCGGAGATATGTTTCGTTCCGCTGTCAAAGAAGGAACGAAATTAGGAATCGAAGCGAAAGCTTATATGGATATCGGTGCGCTGGTACCCGATGCACTGACAATTGGCATTGTGAAAGAACGCTTGCAGAAGCCGGATTGTCAAAAAGGTTTTTTGCTGGACGGCTTTCCCAGAACATTCGCACAAGCAGATGCTTTGGATAAACTCCTGCAAGAATTAGGCGGCGGTCTGGATGCAGTCCTGAACATTGAAGTTCCTTTTGAAGATCTGATTATACGTTTAACGGGCCGGTTTATTTGCCGGCAGTGCCAGGCTCCCTACCATAAAGTTTTCAATCCTCCCAAGCAAGCAGGCGTCTGTGACCTTTGCGGCGGAGAACTTTATCAAAGAGCTGATGACAGTGAAGCCACTGTTACGGCGCGGCTTGAAGTATACAACCGTCAGACTGCACCGCTCATTGCTTATTATGCGAACTCGAACCGTCTGATCACAATCAATGGTCAGGGATCCGTTGAAGAAGTCGGCAAGCTCATACTTGCTGCTCTTGGGAGTTTGTGATGATTATTCTGAAATCTGAAAACGAAATCAATGCAATGCGGCATGCGGGCACAATCTTAGCCAGGGTTCTCAAAGCGGTGACGGAAGCTGTACGCCCCGGCATCACGACGCAGGAACTGGATGAAATTGCTGCCGAAGTCATTCGCAAAGCGGGATGCAAACCTAGTTTTCTGGGTTATAACGGATTTCCGTCAACATTATGCATTTCTGTGAATGAAGAAGTAGTACATGGCTTCCCCGGTGCAAGAAAGCTGCAGGAAGGTGATATCGTCAGCATTGATGGCGGTGTCATCTACGAAGGAATGCATTCTGATTCGGCTGTCACACTTCCGGTTGGCGAAATCAGCGCTGAGAAAGCACGATTGCTGCAAGTCACAAAAGAAAGTCTTTATTTGGGAATTGCCCAGGCCCTGGAAGGGAACCGCCTCAGCGATATTTCACATGCCGTTCAGGTTCATGCCGAAGCAGCCGGTTATTCGGTTGTGCGTGATCTGGTTGGTCATGGTGTTGGATGTGATTTGCATGAGGATCCCGAGATCCCTAATTACGGATCCCCGCATCGCGGTCCTCGTCTGAAAAGCGGTATGACTTTAGCGATCGAACCCATGATCAACATGGGAAGATACGAAGTTGAAGTGGAAGAGAACCAATGGACTATTGTGACGCAAGACCGACAGCCTTCCGCTCATTTTGAGCATTCCATCTTGATTACGCCAACAGGGCCGCTGATCTTGAGTGTGGATGATGAGGAACCGGTTGAATGATGGAAGCAGAAGATTTTAGAGGAGGATTGAGCTGTAAAACATGTCCAAAGAGGATGTAATCGAAGTAGAAGGCAAAGTTGTGGAACCATTGCCCAATGCAATGTTCCGGGTTCAGTTGGAGAACGGTCATATCGTATTAGCGCATGTGTCCGGGAAGTTGAAACTGAACTTTATCCGCATCCTCACGGGAGATAAGGTGAAGCTAGAGATTTCGCCTTACGATCTCAGTCGAGGCCGCATTACCTATCGGTTGAAGTAACCTAAAACCTAAGGAGGTAAAAATCCATGAAGGTTCGGCCGTCTGTTAAAAAGATGTGTGAAAAATGCAAGATCATTAAGCGCCATGGTCGTGTGATGGTGATCTGTGAAAATCCCAAACATAAACAAACACAAGGTTAACCAAGCACAAAGAGCAAAGGGCTTCTGTAAAACATCATGGCTCTTGACTGCTTAATGCAAGTCAGTGGAGGTGTACGACAAGTATGGCACGTATTGCCGGTGTAGATCTGCCCAGAGAGAAACGTGTGGAAATCGGATTAACGTATATCTTTGGCATTGGTCTTTCAACATCAAGAAAGGTTCTGGGACAAACCGGAATCAGCCCCGATACCCGTGTTCGCGACTTAACGGAAGGTGACGTAGCGAAATTGCGTGAGGTTCTCGACCATGATTATAAGGTCGAAGGGGATTTACGGCGTGAAGTGACCGCCAATATCAAACGCCTGGTAGACATAGGTTGCTACCGTGGCATCCGACATCGCCGCGGCCTGCCGGTTAGAGGGCAGCGCACGAAAACCAATGCGAGAACGCGCAAAGGTCCACGTCGCTCCATGTCCGGTAAAAGGAAATAAGCGGTAAAACCCCAAAGGAGGGATTAGCGATAAATGGCTAAGGCAAAAGCTGTTCGCACCAAACGTCGTGAACGTAAAAACATTGAGTTCGGCGTTGCGCACATTCAATCTACCTTCAACAATACCATTGTTACCATTACCGATCGAACCGGTAATGCAATTTCCTGGGCTACCGCCGGGGGAATGGGTTTTAAAGGTTCCAAAAAGAGTACTCCCTTTGCTGCTCAACAAGCCGCAGAGAAAGCTGCTGCAGCTGCGATGGAACATGGTATGAAAGAAGTAGAAGTATTGGTCAAAGGACCAGGTTCCGGCCGCGAGGCGGCAATTCGTCAGCTTCAAACATCCGGTTTGAACATCAGCATGATCAAAGATGTTACATCGATTCCCCATAATGGCTGCCGGCCACCCAAACGGCGCCGCGTTTAATCTGAAGGAGGAAAAGTTATATGGCTAGATATACCGGACCTGTCTGCAGATTGTGCCGCCGCGAGGGCATTAAGCTCTTTTTAAAGAGTGAACGCTGCTATACCGGCAAGTGCGCTCTGGAGCGCCGTGCCACGATTCCCGGACAACATGGACAGGGTCGTCGCGGTAAAGTATCTGACTATGGTCTGCATTTGCGCGAAAAACAAAAAGCCCGCCGTATTTATGGCATCCTGGAAAGTCAATTCCACCGTTACTTCGCCCTCGCCAAACGTAAAAAAGGCGTTGCCGGTGAAAACTTATTACAATTACTGGAATGCCGTTTAGATAACGTCGTTTATCGTCTTGGTTTTGCCGGCAATCGAATTGAAGCCCGCCAGTTGGTTCGGCACGGACACTTCAAAGTGAACGGTCGTCGGGTGGATATTCCTTCCTACATTTTGAAAGTAAACGATGTCGTTGAAATCAGATCCAAGAGTCGGGCCAGTGCGAAATTCGTTGGTCTGGTGGAAGCACTCGGAGCAAAAGCTGTGGTACCTTGGCTGCAGCTGGATGTTGAGAATTTAAAAGGTTTGGTTTTGCGTATTCCAAGCCGTGAAGAAATTGACATTCCGGTAGCCGAAAACCTGATCATCGAGTTTTATTCCCGTTAATGCATTGGGAACAAGTAGGAGGGTTGGCCTATGTTGGAGAAATTTGATCGCCCAAAAATTGAAATTGTCTCCATTACGAGTGACGATCGTTATGGGAAGTTTTGTGTGGAACCTCTCCAACGGGGTTACGGACACACTTTAGGCAATTCTCTTCGTCGTATCCTCCTTTCAAGTATCGACGGAGCCGCAGTCACCGCGGTTCGAATTCAGGGGGTTGAACACGAATTCACGACGGTTCCGGGTATGCTGGAAGATATCACAGAATTTGTGCTGAACCTCAAGGAACTTCGTCTCAGGATCTTCAGCGATGAAGTGAAAACTTTACGAATTGAAGCACAGGGAGAAGGAATCGTTCAGGCAAAGGATTTGAAGCTGGATGCTGATGTGGAAGTCTTAAATCCGGAACTTAAACTGGCAACATTGGATGCCGACGGTCGTCTCTTTGCCGAAATAACGGCGGAGAGAGGACGCGGCTATGTATCGGCCGACCGGAATAAGAAGAACGATACAACGATCGGTACTATTTGGGTTGACTCCATTTTTTCACCCATTATCCGCGTGAATTACTTTGTTGAAAATGCGCGTGTCGGTCAAGTCACTGACTTTGATAAGTTAACGCTGGAAGTTTGGACCGACGGCAGCATCAAACCGCAGGAAGCAGTCAGCAATGGGGCGCAAATCATCTGTGATTTATTGAATCCTTTTGTCGCCCTGACGGAAACTCATACGGAAGCGGAGGAAATTGTGGCTCATGAAGCCGGTGAGACGAGACAGAAGGAAGACAAATTACGCATGACGATTGAGGACCTGGACTTGTCGGTTCGCTCCTACAATTGTTTAAAGCGGGCAGGTATCAATTCGGTATCTGAATTAGTCAACCGTACTGAAGATGATATGATGAAAGTACGCAATCTGGGAAGAAAGTCTTTGGAGGAAGTTATTATCAAACTTCAAGTCCTTGGCTTATCCTTAAGGGAACAGGAAGAATAAAAGTGACGAAGGAGGGAGAACCATGGGCTATCGTAAATTAGGTCGTAATACCGGACATCGTAAAGCCCTTCTCCGTAACCTGGTGACTTCATTATTGGAAATGGAACAAATTGAAACCACGGAAACCCGTGCAAAAGAAGTCAGTTCCATTGCCGAAAAAATGATAACCCTGGGTAAAAGAGGAGATCTCCATGCTCGCCGTCAGGCTGCCGCCTATCTGACCAAAGAAAGTGTGGCAAAGAAAGTCTTTGACGACGTAGCGAAGCGTTGTGCGACCCGCCCCGGCGGCTATACACGGATTTTGAAATTAGGCCCCCGGCGCGGGGACGCTGCCCCTATGGTGCTGCTGCAATTGGTGGACGGCAAAGTAGAAGCAGCCAAAAAGGAATAAGAAGATGACAGGCCAAACTCTGCTGATAGAAACCAGGAACTTGAGCCATGCGTTTCAAGGTCCGGATGATCAGGAGATTCAAGCGCTTGATTCTGTTAATATGACAATCGCTTCCGGGGAATTTGTGGTGATTTTAGGTGCCAACGGCTCCGGTAAGTCTACCTTGGCCAAACACCTGAACGCTCTGTTGCTTCCAACGGAAGGAACTGTTTGGGTGGATGGTCTGGATACTGCCAGGGAGGAAGCGCTTTGGACGATTCGGCAAAATGTCGGGATGGTCTTTCAAAACCCAGACAATCAGATCGTGGCAACCATCGTAGAAGATGATGTCGCTTTCGGTCCGGAAAACTTAGGGCTTCCCCCTGCTCTCATCCGGGAGCGGGTTGCGGAAGCCCTTGTCATGGTTGACATGAGTGAATTCAGGCAGCATGCTCCTCATTTATTGTCCGGCGGTCAGAAACAACGTGTGGCAATTGCCGGAATTGTTGCGATGCGTCCGAAAATTGTCGTTTTGGATGAAGCGACTGCCATGCTGGATCCGCAGGGACGCAGGGAAGTAATGGCGGCGATTCAGCGGCTGCGCAGTGAAGGGATGACGGTGATTTTGATCACCCATCACATGAACGAGGCGGTCCTGGCGGATCGTATCATCCTGCTGGATCAGGGCCGGATTGTTGACCAGGGCACTCCGCATGAAATTTTCCAAAAACGAGAGCAAATGAAGGCATTGGGTTTGGATATTCCTCAGATTGCGCAATTGGCGGCTTTACTGAAGGCCGATCATCTGATCGAGCAGGATGATTTGCTTACTGTGGAAGAGATGGTGAAACAATTATGTCCATCATCTTAAAAAACGTCGGTCTGGTCTACAGTCCGGGTACTCCTTTTGCTGCCTTTGCCTTACAAGATATCAATTTGGAAATCGGCAGCGGCAAATTGGTGGCAATCATTGGGCATACCGGTTCCGGAAAATCAACCCTCGTGCAGGTCATGGCCGGTCTGGAGCAACCCAGCAACGGGGAAGTGACGCTGGACGGTATTGTTTTGTACAAAAAAAGCACAGACAGAAAACAGCTGCGCAGGAAAGTCGGGATGGTCTTCCAATATCCGGAGCATCAGTTATTTGAAGAAACCGTCGAAAAAGAACTCACTTTCGGTTTGCAGAAACAGGGCAGAGGCGAAGAGGAAATTCGCGCTCAAATGGAAAAGGCGATGCAGTTTGCCCAATTAGCACCGGATTTGCTCAGCCGGTCCCCTTTTGAATTATCCGGCGGTCAAATGCGGCGATTGGCGATTGCTTCCGTCATTGCGATGGAACCGGATTATCTGATTATGGATGAACCGACAGCCGGTCTCGATCCGGCCGGCCGCGACGAGATCTTGAGTGGTTTGGCCAAATGGCAGCGTCAAACGAAGAAGACAGTCATCTTAGTCTCCCATAGTATGGAGGATGTTGCGAAACTGGCGGAGGAAATTCTGGTGTTAAGCGATGGCCGCCTGGTGATGTCGGGTGATACGAAGAGTATTTTTGCCCGTGGGGAAGAGCTGCAGCAAGTGGGACTCGATGTTCCGCAGGTAACCGCTTTGATGATGGAGTTGAAGCGGAAAGGCTGGCAGGTCCCCACCGATGTGATCAGTGTGGAGGAAGCCTATGCCAGTATTTCCGCACAGCTCAGGAGGGGACGGCCATGAATTTATTACGGGGAGTGACCATTGGCCAGCATTATCCTCTCAATTCGCCGATCCATCATCTGGATCCGCGCTTTAAGATTTGTTTTGTGTTTATCTATATTACGGCACTGTTTACCGCGAACGGGCCGTTCGCCTACACGGTTCTGCTTCTGTTTTGCTTAATGGTCATCTATTTGTCTAAAATCCCTTTTAAGCTGATTTTGCGGGGGCTGAAGCCTGTCCTATGGATCGTTGGCTTTACCCTGCTCCTGCACAGTTTTAGCACCGCTGAGGGAGAGATCCTCTGGCAATGGTGGCGGTTCACTCTGTACAGCGGCGGTATTCTGCGCGGTGTGATGATGTCAAGCCGTCTGATTCTGCTGATCAGTCTGACCTCGCTGCTGACCTTAACGACCTCGCCCATTGCCTTAACCGACGGATTGGAAATGCTGATGAAGCCGTTGCAGCGCTTAGGCTTCCCTGCCCATGAATTGGCGATGATGATGACCATTGCCTTGCGTTTCGTGCCGACTCTGATTGAAGAAGCGGATAAAATCATCAAAGCGCAGACAGCCAGAGGTGCGGATTTCGAGCAGGGCGGTTTAATTTCCCGCGCCAAGAATCTGCTGCCTGTCTTGGTTCCTCTCTTCATCAGCGCATTTCGCCGGGCTGATGATCTCGCCATCGCAATGGAAGCACGCTGTTATCGCGGCGGCGAACACCGCACCCGCATGAAAGAATTGAAAAGCGGCGGCAATGATTGGATTGCCCTGCTGATTCTCTTGGCTTGCTTTACGCTCATTCTTCTACTCAGACTGTCCGGGCTGGATGTCTGGCAGGTTGCGGGGAATTAATATGAAAAGCATTCGTTTGAATATACAGTATGACGGCAGCCGGTATCACGGCTGGCAGCGTCAAGCAAATAGTTTGACGATTCAGCAGCTGATTGAAGAAGCTATCACACGGCTAAGCGGGGAAAGCGTTAGTCTCTGCGGGGCAGGCCGTACCGATGCCGGCGTCCATGCGCTGAATCAATGGGCCAATTTTAAAACAGAAAGTTCCATTCCGGCGGAAAAATGGTCTCTGGCGCTGAATCATATCCTGCCAAGCGATATCCGCATCATGCATTCCGAAGAGTGTCAGCCGCTCTGGCATGCCCGCTTCGTACCGCATCAAAAGACCTATCGTTATACCATTGAAACGGCTCCGGTGGCTTCTCCTTTTCGGCAGGCGTATGTCTGGCATCGCCGGGGGGATTTGCAATTCGCCAGCCTGCAGGCGGCCGCAGCGTTGGTGCTGGGAGAGCATGATTTCAGTGCTTTTTGTGCGTCACATAGCGAAGTGAAGAACAAGGTGCGTCGCGTTGCCGTCTCACAGTGGCGGCAGGAAGACACACGTTTGATCTACAGCATCACCGGAAACGGGTTTCTCTATAATATGGTTCGTCTGCTGGTTGGATTTATGGTGGAAATCGCTTCCGGTAAGCGGGAGGTGCAACAGATGCAGAGCTTTCTGAGTGATGCCTGCCATTGTAAAGCCGGCTTTACGGTACCGCCGCAGGGACTTTGTCTGTATGAGATAGTTTATGAAGAAATGCCTGTGCTACTTGACATCAGCACAAATATTGACTAAAATAGTAATGTTCTGTATTTCTGTCTTCCGGTAACCCCGATATCTGACGACAGGAAGCGAAAAACCCGTGATATAGCTACTTTGAAAAATAAACGGAGGGAATACCGTGCGTACGACCTATATGGCCAAATCTTCTGAAGTGATCGATAAATGGTGGATCATTGATGCAAGCGGTTTGGTGTTGGGACGCGTAGCAGCCGATGTGGCGGCAATTCTGCGTGGCAAACACAAACCAACCTTTACTCCTCACGTCAATTGCGGTGATCATGTTATCATTATCAACGCCGACAAAATTGTTCTGACCGGAAACAAATTGGATCAGAAATTTGACGAGCATTATTCCGGATATTGGAGCGGCTTAAAGCGCGTTCCGTATCGTATTCTTATGGATAAGCATCCTGAGCGCGCTTTGGAAAATGCCGTCAAAGGCATGTTGCCGCATACTCGTCTTGGCAAACAGATGATGAAAAAATGCCGCATCTATGCCAGCCCCGAGCATCCTCATGAAGCACAATGCCCTGAAGTCTGGGCAATCGGCAACAAATAACGAAAGGGAGAAACGACAGTGGTACAATATCGCATTAAAAATTATGCTACCGGCCGCCGCAAGAGTTCTGTGGCTCAGGTTCGTTTGATTCCCGGAACCGGTAATATCATTGTGAATAATCGTGGCATTGACGAATATTTCGGTCTTGCCACCTTAAAGCTGATTATTCGTCAACCTTTGGTTCTTACCAAAACCGAAGCGGATTATGATGTCATCTGCAAAGTGGAGGGCGGCGGCAATTCCGGTCAAGCCGGTGCGATCCGTCATGGTATCTCCCGTGCGCTCTGCTCGATTGATGCGGAAATGCGTCCGACCTTGAAAAAGGCTGGTTTTCTCACCCGCGATCAACGGATGAAAGAACGTAAAAAATACGGCTTAAAGAAAGCACGCAAAGCGCCGCAGTTCTCCAAACGTTAATTCTGCCGCAATCAAAACTTACGATCAAAACGCGAGCAGTTGTCGGATTGCTGGAATCCGGCAGCTGCTTTTGCATGTACAAAATACGGCCGTCGGTTTCTCGATGCCAGGCGTGCCTGACGATTATCACGAATTAGATTGCATAAAAAATAAAATTGATAGATAGGTATAATATTCAGAAGGAATTTTAAAAAAAACGTCAAAACTGTATGTGAAGCTTGATTAACAGAAAAACGGCAACAACAAAATATCCCAAATCGCAGCGAGGCTAAGGAGGATAAAAATGAAACCATTGATCCTGATCACGGGGGAAGACGAATTTGATCCCAAATCGCATAACCCATTTTATTTGATTAAACGCAGTTATGGCACGGCGGTAGCCGGCGCGGGAGGTACGGCAGTGATGCCGCTGGACCCGGTGTTATGGGCGAGTTACGCCGAAATGGCGGATGGCTTGCTGCTGACCGGCGGTGTGGATGTTCATCCGGCACGTTATCATGAGATCTTCATGGATTATGATCCAAACTCCGGCGGACCTGCGCCTTTCGTCATCAGCGTGAGCAGGGACTCCATGGATTTTCTGCTCTGTCAGGCATTTTTGCAGGCGGGCAAGCCAATCATGGGAATCGGACGCGGTTTGCAGGTGATCAATGTCATTTTGGGCGGCACCTTAGTGCAGGACATTGCGATTTTGCTGCAACAGGAACACCCGATTGGCCGGCATCACTGGGTTTCGACAACAAGCGGCAGCCGCTTGCGGCAATTGCTGGGAGAAAAGCTGGAAGTGAACAGCTATCATCACATGGCAGTCAAGATGTTGGGAAAGGATCTGCAGGTCAGCGCCTGGTCCGAAGATGGTCTGATTGAAGCAATCGAGCATACAAGCCTGCCGGTTTTTGCGGTGCAGTGGCATCCGGAGACCTATCGAACCGATGACGAGGAAATTCGGGCCCTGCATGCTGCCGTGACAGAACCGCTCATGACGGCGGATGGCAATGAACTCGCAAAGCAAATCACAGCGAGCGAACATAAAAAAGCCATTCCGGGTTATCGGACCGATGCGGATGTGGTATTGCCGACCGATAGCGCCTTGTTTAACTACTTTGTTGCTTTATGTAAAAAGGAGGGCAAATAAAGTGAAAAAACCGATCATAATGATCATGTGGGGAGCTTGTCTGGACAATCAATTTCTCTCTCATGGCATGATGCTGAGCAAAGCCTACAGTGCGGCAATTACCTCCGGCGGCGGGATTCCGCTCCTGCCTTTGGTGCAAAGCCAAGTGATGGAATATGCCGAACTGGCAGACGGTTTGCTGCTGCCGGGAGGGATGGGTTATGTGCCGCGCCCTCAATTGGGAAAACATCTGGCGCAGGAACGTTTTTCACGTCAATCGGATTTTGAGAGTAAACTGTATCAGGCGTTCAAGGCCGCCGGGAAACCGATCCTGGGGATTTGCGCCGGCTGTCAGAAAATCAATTGTGAAGAAGGCGGCACGCTGGAATTGGATTTCCGGCGGAAAACCGGCATAGAACATCATCTGGGCAGCAGCCACGCTGTAAAAGCGGCCGCAGGAAGTTTGTTTGCACAATTGTTTGGTGATCACTTTTGGATTAACAGCTATCATGGTTATAAAATCAACCAATTGGGTGAAAAGTTAAAAGTGACGCTGCTGTCGCCGGAAGGAATTCCCGAGGGGATCGAGCATTTGGAATACCCCATTTTTGGCACACAATGGCATCCCGAACGTATGCGCGGTGATTTCCCCAATCCACCGGAGGGACCGGATACAACGGTGCTTTTTCGTCATTTCATCCGGTTGTGCGAGGCGCGACGGGATCAAAAATAAGTTGGGGAAATTCAAACAATCCGGCAATCCGAAAAAACAACGTCAGAAAACTGCAGTCCGCAGAGTTGAAAAAGAGAAGACCGGATTATTCTGCTGCCAGGCGAAACGAGTGGCATAATTTTACAGATACCTGCGATTGATCAGAAACCGAAATTAAAAAGTAAAATGAAATTATTTAGTTCTAAATATAGCAACGCAGTGCGGATTTTTCGGATACCAAAGTATATTATAAACGTAAAATTATAAAAATACAGGCCGCCACGATCACATCAATACCATATTATGTAATTAATATAAAAAAATATTTTATAAAACAAAATCATCAGAGGCATATCGACTAATTCTACGGATAAAATGCATAACCGACCGAAAGAAATAATATTAAAAAAAAAGGAATTCGAGCTGCAGGTGCATAATGATTAAGAAGACAGATTCCTGTCAATGGTTGTTCTATTTTGCAGGGAATTGATGTGCGACCATCATAAAACGGAATGCGTTAAAGGAGGAGTGTGACGATGAAGACAGGGATTGTAGGCCCAAAGATTACTGTTGAAAGAATCATTGCAAATTTGGAAACCAAAAAGCTCTTTGTTGAATATGTTCCCATCATTTACGACAAACTGCAGGATGCTGTGGCAATGGTGCGGGCGCATATCGGAATCGTGGATAATTTTTATTTTACCGGTCCGATACCGTACCACTATGTCCGGACAAAAATGAGCTTGCCGTGTCCGGTGGAATATCTTACGGTAGATACGAATGCTTTTGCTGTGATGCTGTTTCAGGCCAATTATCATTTCCACTGTGATATCAAAAAGGTGACTGCGGATTTTTATGATAACGTAAATCTTGCCAAAGCGTATAATCTCCTGGAAATTCCTGCCGCGCAGGTCAAGATTCTGGAAGCGCAATATGATATTTTCGACGATGAATATCCGGAGAAGAACGCGGAATTTCATATTGCCAATATTGCGGAAGGGAACGCGAATTTCTGTCTGACCGGAACCGTGCGGACTTACGAAATACTGAAAGAGAAAGGATATCCCGTCATTTTAGCCATGCCTTCCCAGGAGCAGCCTGAAATGCAGATCAATCAGCTGCGGTTGCGTAATGTGATGGCTTTGCGGGATGAAAATGAATCTTCCGTCATTTCCATTGGGGTGGAATACGGAGTCGAAGAGGAGGGCGCCATTACCACCGAACTGCAGAATTATCAGATCCGCGGACAGATTATGGAGAAGATCTATTATTACGCTCAGAGACTGGATGCAGCTGTGGAGAAACAGGAGAATGGTGATCTGGTCTATCGCATCTATACCACCAAATCGATTCTGAGCGATGAAACCAGCGGTTACCGAAAGCTGCGCTTGCTGGATGAATTGCCGGGCCTTTTTGGGGTCACTAAAGTCGGGATTGGCATCGGTCTTGGTAAGACAACGGCAGAAGCAAAGAGAAATGCTGATTTTGGCCGTGAACGCGCGAGTAATTATGAAAGCGACTGCTTCTTTATTGTCTATGAGGATCAGAAAATCGCCGGACCAATCATCCAGGCCGAAGTGGTCAAAAAGAATGAAGAAATCAATGGTGAACTCTATTTGATCTCCCGGGATACGCAGGTTGGTTTGGATAAACTGATCATCATCGATGCGGTCCTCGACCAGTATGGGGTTGACGTGATCACTCCGGGAGAATTGGCTCGCCTATGCGAATTACCCCTGAACCGAGTCAACCGCCTGATCACCAAACTGGAATCAGCGGGTTACGCCAGAGTTATCGGCAAAAAACCGTTGAACGGTTCGGGCCGCCCCAGCCGTCTCGTTCAAATCAACCTGAAAAAGCGGATTTAATCCGCTTTTTCGGTTTTTTGGCAGGGAGTACCGCTGGCAAAGGAGCGGAAGAATTGAAGGAAGGGTTTGTCGAGTTCAATTTTGCGGAATTATTCGTTGATACTTTTTTTACCGCTAGCTATGTATAAAATGAAAAGAAATAATGTCAGGCAGACAACCAAACCAGGCATCGGCTGCCTGACAGAACTCAGAATGGAGGATTTGAGATGACCATAATTCCGGGGAAGATTTTTTCCTTTCTCGTTCTGATTGTGCTGAGTCTGATGACGGTTTATCTGATTAAGAAAATGCAGAAGAGCAGTGAGCCGGTGGATGTCCGGCGCTTGGCAGGTTTGGACGCGCTGCAGGAAGTGGTTGGCCGCGCTACGGAAACCGGACGTCCCATTCATTACAATCCCGGTATGGGTTCCGTAGAAAGCGCCAGTACCGGCGCGCGCGTCCTGGGTGGCATGGAGGTTTTGGGTTGGCTGAGTTACCAATGTGCCCGCTATGATACGCGCCTGATTTCGACTTACTGCGCTCCTTCCACTTATGCGATCGCGCGCGAAGTCATTCGGAACGGATATGTGCAGGCAGGGAAACCGGAAAGCATGAGCGAAGAAACCGCGCAATTTTTGTCCAGCGATCAAATGGCATTTGCCATGGGTGCGGTGGCCATTATGCAGCGGGAACGCATCGCTTCCAATGTGCTGATCGGCAGTTATGGCGCAGAATGTTTGCTGTTGGCGGAAGCCGGCAATACGCTGGGAGCGATCCAGATTTCCGGTGATACCAATGCTTACCAATTGCCTTTCCTGATTGTGACTTGCGACTATTCTCTGATTGGCGAAGAACTTTTTGCCGCCGGGGCCGTTTTGAGCAACAACCGCGATGTCTATGGTTCCCTGATCGCGCAGGATTACGGCAAATTGGCCGCCTTGGTCTTGATCATCGTCGGCAGCGTGCTGGCGACCTTCGGCAATACGGTTTTAACGAACTTATTCAGCTGGTAGGAGGTGAGCGTAAATGAAAAGAACAGTTCCGTTGATCATTGCCTTTTTAGTTGGCATGGGTTTATTGTTGGATAACTTTATTACCTTTGCTCCGTTGAACACTTCCATGGTGACTTTGCGTTCCTGGCTGGTTATCATTGCCTTGTTTTCCCTGATGGTAGCGGCGCTCAACCTGCTTATGGTGCATATCCCGCGAATCATGAGACGCAAAGGTACCTGGTCACAGAGTATCGTCCTGGTTACCTTTATGCTGCTGACCATAATCAGCGGTATTTTCATCGGCACCAAAGGAACCGTCTATCAGACCCTTTATACCGGTATTATGACGCCGGGCGGCTCTACCGTCAATGCGTTATTGGCTTTTTTTATTGCATCTGCCGCTGTGCGAACCTTCCGGGCGAGAAATCTGGAATCCACGCTTCTCCTGATTACTGCTATTATTCTGATGCTGTCCAATGTCACCATTGGTAATGCGATCAGTCAGTACATTCCTGTCGTCGGTAATTGGCTGACCAATGTACCGAATGCGACCGCACAGCGCGGCTTGATTATTACCAGTTCACTGGCCTTTGTCACCATTAATTTAAGAAACATCCTCGGCTTCAGCACGCAGTGGCTGGGCGGCAAAGATTGAGGGGGCGGGCAAATGAAAAAATTCAACCTATTCGATCCCGACAAAAAGATCACGTATCTCTTGCTCCTGATTATGATCATTTTCCCGTTGATCCATCCTCTGGGTATCGCCATCAAACCATCGGAAAATACCATTCTTGCTTATAATTATGTGGAATCTTTAAAACCGGGTTCTTCCGTCATTCTTTTTATTGACTTTGGCATGGGCAACAGTGCCGAACTGACACCGCAGGTGATCGCTTCGTTGAAACACTTTGCCAGGAAAGACCTGAAAGTTTATGCCGCCACGCAAGTGCCGGAAATGGCGACCGCTCTCGAAACCTATTTGGAGCAGACCTATGGAGTGATGGGCAAGGTTTACGGTGAAGATTATATCAATCTGGGATATTTTGCCGGGGCAGAATCCGCCATTGGCGCCATGGGTGACAGCCTGATCGCTGTCTTTAAAAAGGATATCAGAGGCAATGACCTGACCGCCATTCCAATGATGAAAGAGGTTGTGAAATTACCGGATATCAATGTGGTTTTTGCCGTGACGGCCTCCGGAACCATTCCATTCATCCGTCAGTGCAATGCCAAGTTCGGCATGCCGATTATTTTCTCGGTCAATGCGGTGATGGGCCCCGCCAATGTGCCTTATGTTCAGTCCGGACAGGCGGTATCCGTGCTGGTAGGCAGCACAGGAGCTGCGCAATATGAGACGATGATTGGTGCGCCGGGTACGGCAACCGCTGCCATGGATGCGCAGTCTCTGGCTCATGTTGTGATCATTCTTTTGATTCTTTGGGGTAATATTGGCTATTTCGTGGAAAAGCGTCAGAAAAAAGCAAAGAAATCAGCAGAGAAAAAAGCCTAAGGAGGTGCACTTATGCAAATCAGTCATAATCCTGTCGTCTGGCTGGCCGCCTTTGTGACGGTCTCGATCCTCAGTTTCGTTTTCTGGAATGACAGTCCTTTTTATAAATATGTGCAAAGCGCTTATTTAGGCGTAGCTGCTGGTATCACGGTGGTGGTTGGCTGGGGCAATTTAAAAAATCAGGTGATTACACCCTTAACAAACGGTGACTTCCGCATGATTGTGCCGATTCTTTTTGGCTGTCTCTTGTTGGTCCGCTTTATTCCCGGTTTCAACTGGGTCGCACGGTATCCGGTCGCCATCTTAGTCGCCGGCGGCGCCGGTTTGGGCTTAGCCAATACCGTACAGGCTCAGTTTGTCAGTCAGATCAAAGCCGCTTTACTGCCTCTCAACAGCGTCAATAATCTGATCATGTTTGTCGGCTTAATCGCTGTGATTGCCTTCTTTTTCCTGACCGGTCGGACCACGCACGCGATTGAAAAACTAAAACTGGGTTGGCTGACCTATCTTGGCCGTCTTGTTTTGATGGTTGCATTCGGCGCAGCCTTTGGCACCACGGTCATGGGCCGCTGTTCCATCCTGATTGGCCGCCTGCAGTTCCTTTTGACCGACTTTCTCGGTTTATAAAGAAAATTTACTATCAGCGGGCAGGCTTGCCCTTGAAAACGAACATTCTTCCTCTTTGGCGGCAGGAAGGATGTTCGTTTTTCGGCAATCGACAGAAAATGCAGGAAAGCGGCAGATCGGACACGAATTTATAAAGATCGCTCAAGTGGAGCGAAATACGAGCCGGGAGGTTCTTCATGAAGACTTTTTTGGAATATTGTTCCGCTTATTTTAAAAGAATGTCCCTCATCGATCACATGCTCTTGAAAGTGAGCATTTTTTCTCTCGCTCTGCTGATCGGGATGATACTTTCACCCAAACAGCGTGATGCAAAGATTACCGTGCTCACAGCAATAGTCAGCGCCTCCAGTTTGCTGCTGATCAAAGGATTTCTGCAATTTTTCCGGGCGCACCGTCTCGATGCCATGGAATAAGCATGTTAATCAGCAGTATCGAACAAACGATAGCGGAAAAAGGCAGTTTATTGATCATAACGCATGGTCACAGTATGTGGCCGTTGCTGCGCGGCGGCAAAGATCCGGTTTGCTTAAAAAAGCCGGCGATTTTACGCAAATATGATGTCGTACTCTTTCGGCGCGATCACGCCGGGCTCGTTCTGCATCGTATTGTTGCCGTCGGTCAAGACAGAAGATGCCTTGTCTGCGGTGATGCGGAAAGTGGCCGGGAGTGGATCCGTCCCGAGCAGGTAAAAGCGGTTATGGATGGTTTTTATCGCGGAAAAACCTATATCAGCTGCGGTCATCCGCTTTATCGGATTTATGTACAACTTGTGTGCGCCGCTTATCCGCTGCGGGTCTGGCTGCTTTGTCTGCGCGCTTTGTTTGCTAAAAAAACTGTCGCCGGCAAAAAATAAACATAAAATCGAGTGGGAGTGCGCAAGGTTGAAGTTTCAGACCAGACTTTTTGATTTTGACGGGACCTTGACCGATCCTGTGATCGGCATTACCAATTCTATTATCGAGTAAAGCCGTAAAACCCCTTGCTTTAGCTGTGGGGATATCAGGCTTTCCGCAACTTCTTAATAATATATGGAGACATGATGTAGAATACAAATATGAAATATCAATCAAATCAAAATGTCGTCTACTCGAGCAAATATGCAAATATCATGTGGTTTGGTGTCCTGAATATCGGCGAAAAGTTCTGACGGGAACAATAGAGGCTCGTTTGAAAGAGGTGCTGATTGAAACGGGCAATTCTATAAAAATCGATATCATTGAAATGGAGATCATGCCGGATCAGGTGCGGTTGCTGCTTGAAGCTGATCCTCAGTACGGCGTTCATAAGGCAATTCAACATTTGAAAGGACGAAGCTCATTTGTATTATGCAGCGAGTTTAAGGAATTGACAACGAAGCTGCCTACTCTTTGGACGAATTCATATTTTGTTTTTACTGTTGGAGGAGCATCTCCCGACGCTATCAGAAATAGATTGAAGATCAAAAAACATCGCAAAGGAAGTGAAAAGCATGGAACGGGCATACAAATTTCGGATATACCCCAACAGAGAACAAGAAATACTCATTCAAAAAACTTTTGGTTGCGCTCGTTTCGTGCCTAATCACTACTGAGCGAAGTGGATTGAATTGTATGAAAAAGACAAATCTTCGTTGTCATACCATGCTTGTTCTACCGACCTGACCGGTTTAAAAAAAGAAATCGCATGGCTTCAAGAAGTGGATTCAACCGCTTTGCAATCGTCATTGAAGGATTTAGATTCTGCCGATCAAAATTTCTTTCGCAGAGGAAAACAAGGCGAAGGCAAAGCAGGCTTTCCTAAATTCAAAAGTAAACAGAATCACCGGAAGTCCTATAAGAGCAAGATGAGCATTTCAATCCGCGACAAAACTGTGAAACTCCCGAAATTGGGCTTCGTTGCATGCCGTGTCAGCAAACAAATTGAGGGCAGAATACTCAGCGCGACAGTTTCTCAGAATCCTTCCGGCAAATACTTTGTGTCGCTCTGCTGCACCGGGGTCGAGAGTAAGCCGTTGACAAAAACAGGCTTAAGCATCGGAATCGACTTAGGTATGAAAGACTTCGTTGTTACGTCCGACACACCTCCATTTCCGAATCACAAATTTCTCGCCAAGTCCTTAGAAAAACTTCGCCTATTTCAACGCTTACTATCCCGAAAAACAAAGGGTAGCAACAACTGGAACAAGGCAAGAATCAAAGTGGCAAGACTCCATGAACAAGTTGCAAATCAGAGAAGTGATCTGCAGCTTACGCTTTCTACACAGCTCATTCAAGACTATGATCTCATTGCGATTGAAGATTTAACCGTCAAAAATATGGTCAAAAATCGGAGACTGGCGAGATCAGTCAGTGATGTGTCGTGGAGTGAATTTGTCCGACAGTTGGAGTATAAGGCTGTATGGTATGGCAAGCGGGTTGTTAGAGTGGATCAATACTTCCCTTCAAGTCAACTTTGCTCTGCATGCGGATATCAAAATCCCGAAACGAAAAATCTTGCCATTCGCAACCGGACTTGTCCTGTCTGTGGAGCAGTTCACGACAGAGATGTGAACGCAGCAATCAACATTTTGCATGAAGGGATACCGGTTAGTCACTACTTAAAAAACAGGTAATACCGTGGGATGCACGGAAATTCACGCTTGAGGAGATTGCATCAACTTCGCTGGAAGCCATGCAGCGGTCGATTAACCAAGAATCCCCTTGCTTTAGCTATGGGGATTGTCAACTCTGCTCTCCAATAGTTTCAGGTCACTGTCAATGATCGGAACGAAGGATATCGCCTGATCGGATTACCCCTGCTGCTTGCTCCCCTGCGCTTTTACGGGTTTTCCCCCGGTAGAAGCTGCCCAAACCGTTACGTTCCAGCGGGAGTATCGCAGTAAAAAAGCTGATTTGGGCATACAGCTGATCAGGGTATGGCGGAACTGACGGCTGCTTTGCAAAGCGCAGGCAAAACGCTGCCGCGCAAATCCTTTTCCACCAATCAGAGAAAGCGGGATATCAAATGAATCAAGTCGCAGCTTTGCCGCCGCAGTGGCTGAAAAAAGCCAAAGTGCTTATCTTGGATCTGGATGGCACCATCTATCTGGGCGGACGGCTTTTCCCTTTTACGCAGCGCTCTTTACAGGAAATCAGCGACAGCGGCCGGCGTTATGTCTTTTTCACCAACAATTCTTCCCGCAGTGTGACGGATTATCGGGAAAAATTGGCATCTATGGGCGTCAAAACCGCAGAGAATCAGCTCTATAACGCAACACAGGTTTTATTAGAGGTTTTGCAGCAAAGACAGACAATCCCTACTGTTTTTGTAGTCGGTACGCAAAGCTTGCAAAAAGAATTCAGCCGGGCGGGATTTCAATGCAGTACGGCTGCCGATCTTGTCGTCCTGGGTTTTGATACGGAGCTGACCTATGATAAAGTAAAGACAGCCTGCGATTTAATTCGGCAGGGAGTGCCGGTCGTCGGGATCAATCCGGACTTGAATTGCCCGGTGGAGAACGGCTTTCTGCCCGATTGCGGTTCCATTGCCGCCCTGATCACGGCTTCGACCGCTGTCAAAGTGGAGTTTTACGGCAAACCGAGCCGCTCTACCTTGGAGTTTCTCCTACGAAAAACCGGCGTCCGCGAGGAAGAGCTCATTTTTGTCGGTGACCGCCTTTATACGGATATCGCGATCACAGAGGGCAGCCGGGCGCACAGTGTTTTGGTTTATTCCGGTGAGACAAAAAAAGGCTCCGCCGAAAATTCGCAGTGCAAGCCGGATTTGGCTTGCGCAAATTTGGCAGAGCTGACTGCGCTGCTGAAAAAAGCAGACGGTTAAATGTTGATCCCTTTTAAGAAAAGCTCCGTGTTAAAATACTTGGCAGCATCGTCAATCAAAAGCGCTTCTGCCGTTAAAAATTTTATCAGCAGGCGGGCGCTGCCTTTACCGCCGCCGGCACCGGGTGCGGCAACGAGGGCGCAGGAGAACTCGCTGCCGCGCAGCGCGATGCTGTAACGTTCCTCACTGTAAAATAAGAAGGGCGAACGGAGCTTGACACAAGTCAGCGGCGTCAGCTGAACTTGTTCGATCTCGCTGACGGCGGTGCGGTTCGACTTGATCACCAGATCAAAGCAGCCGCTGAAGCCAAAATAGACGGCCAGTTGATCCGCCGCTTCCAGACCAATAATCCGGCCGGCGTGATCAGCAAACCTAGGCGGCAGACGCGCGCCGTTGTCATTGCTGAGGTCGAGCACTTCCCTTTGCTTCATTAATTGGCGTTCAAGCCGGCTGAGAACCTGAGAGACACCGTTCTGTTCTTTCTCCGCCAGAAAAGCAATATCCGCCGCCGTTAAGCTGGAAAAAAGCAGACTGGGGATCTGGTAAAACTCTCCCAGATACTGCAGATTCAAAGGCTGAGAAAAATGGATCGCCCGGTAGACGGAGGCGGGAATGAAGTCGGCATTTTGATTTTTCAAGAGGGTTGCTTCCTTTCTTACATCATTACCATTTGATTGACAATCAGGCTGAAGCGCAGTTTCAAAAATTCTGCGGCGCGGCGGCAGAGCAGCATGCGGCTGATGAAAATCTCAAAATACTCCATCGGCGGGCAGATTTGGGGGTCGATGGTGATATTCAATGTGATCAGGTTTTTTTCCGCTTCGATCAGCACATCGCAATGCTCCACCGCATAATTGACCCGGTCATGAATATCAAAAGCAGTCGTATTCCGGTTACGCACGCGGCTGCGGCGCACATCACTCTTGTCGGCGATGATCAAAGCGGCGCTGATCGGGTTGACTGCGACCGCAGTCGCTTCGTCATGCGTGCCGATGGCGGAGACGATCAAAGCAATTTCATCTGCCGGCAGCGCCAGATTTTGCAGCAGAGTGAAGGCCATAATACCACCGCTGTGCGCATGATCCACCCGGTTGACCAAATTGCCGATATCATGCATATAACCCGCAATTTGGGCTAATTCCACCATCCTCGCGCTGTAACCTAAGGCTGCGAGAATTTTAGCGGCGCGGTCGGCGCTCAGCAAAGCGTGAGGAAAGGAATGCTCGGTATAACCGAGTTCCTTCATCATCTGATCGCTTTGTTCGATGTAGGTATGCAAACTTAAGTTTTCTTTAACTTGTGCAAAAGTGACCATAGCTTTTGTGTTCTCCTTTGAGTTCCTCTGCTTCTATTATACTTGTTTTTATGTTTCTGACAAGTGGCATCCGAAAAATCAGCGCGGATCAGCCAATCCGGCGGCCGGCCGCGAAATTGTTTTTGCCTAAAAGGAACGGGAACCTAAAAACCGCTTCGACTAGGTCCAATGGCAAAGAATTTTCAGCGACACCTTGCAAAAGCAAGCAGGAGACGGTCTTTTTCTTCTCGAATGATAAGTAGCATCAACCGCAAGGAGGAAATTGACATGGAGAAAATCTATCAGGGCATCCGGGCTGCCGTCGAAGCGGACAAAGAGCGACTGTTTGAAATCAACGATGCAATTTACGCCCATCCGGAATTGGGCAATCAGGAATTCTATGCTGCCGATCGTTTGACCGCAGCGCTGCAGACGGCAGGTTTTAGCGTTGAACGTCCTTACCGCGAGATCGCCACCGGGTTTCGTGCGACCTACGATACCGGTAAGCCGGGTCCCACCCTGGCTATCATGGGTGAATATGATGCCTTGCCGGATATCGGCCACGGCTGCGGGCACAATATGATCGGGACGATCGCGCTGGGTACCGCTTGTGCCCTGGCAGAAAATGCAGCGGCTCTGCGCGGTAAAATTGTGATGCTGGGGACTCCCGCGGAAGAAACCAACGGAGCAAAAGTCGTCTATGCGGCGACCAATGTCTTTGACGATATCGATGCTGCGATGATCGTGCATCCCGGCAGCGAAAATGCGCTCGGCTCGACATCTCTCGCTTTGGAACCGCTGGAGTTTATCTTTCATGGCAAGACTTGTCATGCTTCCGGCAATCCGGAAGACGGTATCAACGCATTGGACGGCGCTATCCTGACCTTTCAGAACATCAATGCGCTGCGTCAGCATGTGACTTCGGATATTCGCATCCATGGTGTGATAACGGAAGGCGGCAAGACACCCAATGTCACGCCGGACTATGCGGTCGCCCGTTTCTATGTGCGCGGTAAAAAACGCGATTATCTGGATACCATCGTGGAAAAAGTAAAAAACTGCGCCCGCGCCGCTGCTTTGGCGACCGGCTGCAGTCTGGAAATCAGGACCTACGAATTTCCCAATGACAATATGCGCCCCAATGTGCGGATGACCGCTGTCTGGGAAAAGCATCTGCGCGCTCTTGGTATCACTGAATTCAAACCGCTCGATTTGACGGCAGCCGGAGGTTCCACCGACTGCGGCAATGTTTCACAGAAACTGCCGGCAATTCATCCCCATATCGGCATTACCGGCGGAGTCAAGGTCAGCGGGCACAGCCGCGAATTTGCCGCGGCTACGCAGACCGAAGCGGGACACGCCGCCATGCTGGTTGCCGTCAAAGGCGCTGCCTGCACGCTGGCGGATCTCTTGATGAATGACGCGCTTTTACAGGAAGTCAAAGACGAATTCAATCAGCGCTGAGATTCTGTGATCAATGCAGCAAAGAGCCAAAACCAGGCGGTCCGTCGGCCTTCTTCCGGGTGATACCCGCCGCAAAGCCCATTTCGCAGCGTACAGGATGAGGAAAGCGAAGCAAAAAGCGATTCGCTTATTACAGATCCTTTGGGATTTTTAACGCTACTTTGCGCAACGGTGTCGGGACAGAGGACCAAAAGTGCCAATGTTTTATTGCGGCGCCGCTATTTACAATCGATTGAAAGTATCACCGGTGACCGGCAGCTTGTCTTTTGATCGCCAAGGGACAGCAAACCAAAGATAGCCTGGGGAAATTCGTTTTTCCGGTGTTGAACAATCTGACGGACTTGCTCTCCGTCCTCTGACCGGAGATTATTGCAAAGGGCTGCAGCAAAAAAAATCGCTGCTGCCCCGCTGCCTTGGTACCTGAAAGCGATGTTTCGGGATACCCGGCGCAACGTGGAAGGTGGGGACGAAACCTCCTAAAAAGCACAAGCCGAGTAAACGGGCAGCGTCAACAAACTGATGTGGAAACCATTACTCGACTTCTTTATTACGGAACGGGCCGATGGGCGTGTGCGCGGAGGAATTCCGGCTCATAGCCATCGGCCTGTTTTTAGATTTTTGGATTTGCCCCAAGCATTGGCATGAAATTGAAAAGCAAAAGAAAACCCGAACGATCGATAATATCCTTCCGCTGGGAATATGGGGTGAATTGAAATATGCGTGTACTTGCTATATAATTCAAAATATGGCTGCCAAGACTGATTTCCGCATCTTATCCTCCCCAAACGCACCTTATCCAATATCGCTTGCTCCCGAAACAAAGTGCATTTATACTTGGGGTATAAATCAAATTGGAGGGTGAAATTATGGGAATACTTACATTGGCTTTATTGTTCGCGCTGGAGACATTTTTTCTTGTTTGGGCAATCAAAACAAAGAACAATCACAGGGAAGAAAAAGCAATAACCAGCATCGGCTTGCTGGCTTTTTTCGGTCTACTGCTTGTCACAGGGGTTTATGAATGGAGCTTTCGCTATGTGGCTTTTTTGCCCGTGTTGGTTATACAGGCTATTATCAGCGCGATCATACTCGTCAGAAAGAGAGAAAAGGAATACCGGCTAAAAAGAAACATCCTTCGTTTCGTAAAGAACTGTTTTATTTTTGCCTTCGCCCTATCTCTTGCCATTCTCTGTCCTCAATACGAGCAGCCGGAAACGACCGGTGCATATGAAGTGGCGACAGCAAAATACACCTGGACCGATTATAGCAGGGTGGATGAGTTTTCGGAGTCTGGTGAAAACAGGGCTTTGACTGTTGAATTCTGGTATCCGGAGACCGTGGATGAGACATATCCCCTTGTCGTTTTTTCTCACGGTGCGTTTGGATTTTCCGGAAGCAACTACTCCACGTTTGCCGAGCTTGCCTCCAACGGATATGTCGTAGCAAGCATCGGACACACCTACCAGGCTTTTTATACGATGGATACAAACGGAAAACTCACCATTGTAGACACCGATTTTATTTATAAAGCGGTTGAAATTAACGCCGTTAACGATACTCAACACGAAGAAGAGATTTACAATACCACAAAAGAGTGGATGAAGCTTCGTACCGATGATGAAAACTTCGTTATTAACATGATACTTTCTGAATGCGGCAGCAATAAGTCTGATTCGATTTTTTCTATCATCAATACAGAAAAAATCGGTCTGATGGGCCACTCCCTCGGAGGGGCGGCATCCGCGCAGATCGGCAGGATTCGTAATGATATTGATGCTGTCATCGTCCTTGACGGAACAATGCTGGGCGAAGAGACGGCATTCGAAAACAATGCTGTGGTATTAAATGCAACACCATATCCGATTCCACTTTTGAATGTGTATGCGGAAGATCATTACACAAATTCAATGGAGCTTGTCGGAGACGCCTATAATAATTTTTATGCGACACGAAACGCTCTCTGCGCATATGAGACGGTGTTTCAAGGGGCCGGACATTTGAACTTTACCGACCTGTCTCTATTTTCCCCGGCGCTTGCCGAAATGCTTGGCGTAGGCACGGTTGACGCGAGGTATTGTATTGAAACAATGAACGAAGTTGTGCTGGAATTTTTCAACGGTTATTTAAAAGAAGCGGGAGAACCGAAAATCGAAAAGGAATATTAAACTATGAAAGTACGAATCAGGCAAATTAGTGATAAGACAGACGAGTGTCTCATTATAGAATGCGTTGAGGTTACACCCGATATCGAGAGCATACGGTCGTATGCTCTCTCCAAGGGTATGATATTAACGGGAAGTATGGACGAACGTACATATCAGTTCAATCTCTCCGATGTTTTCTATTTTGAGGCGGTTGACGAGCGGGTCTTCGCCTATACAAAGGGCAGGTCGTATGAACTCAAAATCCGTTTGTATGAGCTTGAAAATGCCTATGCGGATAAACATTTTATACGATGCTCGAAATCCTTTGTTATTAACCTGATAAAGCTTGAAAGTATAAGCCCGGCTCTAAATGGGCGGTTTACGGCGCATATGAAAAATGGTGAAAAAATCATTATTTCACGACAGTATGTGCCTGAAATGAAGCGCGCTGTGTTGGGAGGGATAGGAGATGGACTTTAAAACTTTTTTTGTGAAAAAGGTTATGATGAGCTTTTTTGTGTCGGTTACCTGCATTTGTACGGCTATGGCTTTGATTGGAATAGGATTTGAACCCAATACCCGTTTTGGTTATGAAGCGTTTTTATCACCTCTTATCTTTGGCGCACTTGCATCGATTCCCACGCTTGTGACATACTCAAGGAAAGAATTGTCCTTTCAGCTAGCCGCAATGAGAAATGCGATCCATTTTCTTTTGCTTGAAGCAGTTATACTTTCGGTTCTCTATTTCGGAGGAATGCTCACAAGCGTAGCTATGGCAATATCGCTTGGAATCTCCATATTTGTAATTGATTTAACCGTTAATCTGGTTTTATGGATAAATGATAAAAGGATTGCAAAAGAATTTAACAGCGCATTGAAAAAATTGCAAAACGATTATGAAACGGCAAATAGTTAAAATCAGGATTGCAATCAATTTTTTCAGGAGGCTGTGGCAAAACGGAAAACTGCTGCAGCTTTTATGCTCCAGTATCATTATTCACAAACGGAAAGCAAGCTAATACGAACAATAAAAGAAAAAAACAAAAAGGTCAGGTAAAATCTCACCAAAAACAGGGAATATTTTGATTCTTACGATTTTTAAGTCGTAAATTTTTGAAGTGTCTATCGATTTGATTTTGTTGAATCTTGTTATGTAATTGATTGTTGTTGTTATCCATTGCCGGCAATAGGGTCTCTGCCAAAATCTTTTTATTACCGCGGAGCAGAAACTGACGAAGACCATAAGCCCGCTTGATTACGCCGGAGGCTCCTTCTGACTGAATGGAGCGATTCATCCGCAACAAGACTCCTTAGCACCGGCGATCCGCTCTGGCGACTGTTCACGCTGCTCAATGAATTTCTTTGCCCATTCTGCCTGGCTTTCTTCTCCGGCCGGATACGCTTCGGCTGTTGTGATCTTTTCTTCTGATGTTGCTTTCGTTTTGTACATGATACGAGCTCCTCATGGTGTAGTTGCGAATTTTTTGTTATTTCAGCTGTCTACTTGACAGGGAGCTGTCCATTTTGCAGCCATTTGGCTCTGCTTTTTGGGGCTGTTTTGTTGCAGCCTTTTTTTGCTTGTACGGCTCACCGGCGCGGCGTAGCCGGGAAAGAGAAATCTGCCCGGGAAAGCAGGGGAAGAATTCAACGAAAAATAAGGAAAAGAAAGCCGGAGAACTACTTGACAGTTGAGCCTCTATTCAATTATAATGCAGGTAAAGGTTGAATCATGATTCAACTGTCAAAACAGGAAGGAGGAACGTAATCGGTGAAAACGGATGTATTTTGTGATTGCGATGTGATCCATGCGGAGAGCGTCGACGCGGTCCGGCTAAAAATGCCGGATGAGAATAAGCTAACCGATTTGGCTGATTTTTTCAAGGTTCTGGGCGACAGCACGCGAGTGAGAATCCTCTGGGCGCTGGATGAAAGTGATTTGTGTGTTTGCGATCTGGCGGTCTTACTGAACATGACCAAGTCTGCAATTTCCCACCAACTCAGTGCATTGAAGCAGGAAAATCTTGTGAAATCCAGAAGAGACGGCAAAGTCATCTTCTATTCTCTTACTGATGATCATGTGAAAGAGATCTTCGAAAAGGGATGGCAGCATGTCACGGCATGCAATCAGATAGAAGCGGAGGCAGTGTAGCGTGAAAAGGAACTGTTTGCATCCTTTTCATCTCTATGTGTGCCTTGAGCACTGCGAAAGGAATGAATTTTAAAATGAAAAAAACGTATCGACTCGAAGGACTGAATTGCGCCAGCTGCGCGGCAAAAATTGAAAGAGCCGTCAATGGCTTGGATGGAGTCACGTCCGCCACCCTGAATTTCATGACTACGAAATTGGTGATTGAGGCCGATGAAGCAAAATTGAGCGAAATCGCAGCGGCGGCAGAGAAAATCGTAAAAAAAATAGAGCCTGATGTCAAATTGAAAAAATTTGATTGAGGTTCGTTATGAAGAAACGTTTTTGGCGGATCCTGAGCGGGGCATTGATCTTTCTGGCAGCCTTGTTGATCCAACCGACAAATCCCCGGCTGCAGCCGCTGATCTTTCTGATCAGCTATCTGATTTTAGCCGGTGATGTCCTTATGAAAGCCTTGCGGAATATCCTGCGGGGACAGCTTTTGGATGAAAAGTTCCTGATGGGGATCGCTTCCCTGGGAGCATTTTGCATTCGGCAATACTCCGAAGGTGTTGCCGTCATGCTTTTTTATCAAGTCGGAGAGCTGTTTCAAAGCTATGCCGTCCAGAAATCCAGAAAGTCGATTGCCGATCTGATGGACATTCGGCCGGATTATGCCAATGTTCAGCAGGGATTAGAATTGATCCGAATGGATCCGGACGATGTGAAGATCGGTGACCTGATAGTGATCAAGGCCGGGGAGAAAGTAGCGCTCGACGGGACCGTGCGGGAAGGCAGATCGATGATTGATACCTCCGCATTGACCGGCGAATCGCTGCCGCGTGAGGTGACAGTCGGTGATGATATCCTCAGCGGCTGCATCAATCTCCATGGTGTTCTGACTGTGGAAGTGAAAAAGGTATTCGGTGAATCAACCGTCAGTAAAATCCTGGATTTGGTGGAGAATGCCAGCAGTAAAAAAGCCAAATCAGAACAATTCATCACCAAATTCGCCCGTTATTATACACCAATTGTGGTGACACTGGCTGTGCTGTTAGCCGTTCTGCCACCCCTGCTGATCCCGGGAGCGAGCTTTGGCAGCTGGATCTATCGGTCGTTATCCTTTCTGGTCGTATCCTGCCCCTGTGCCCTCGTGATTTCGATCCCGCTCAGCTTTTTCGGAGGTATTGGCGGAGCCTCACGGCGAGGGATTTTAGTCAAAGGCAGTAACTACCTGGAGGCTTTGGCGCAGACTGAAATCGTTGTTTTTGATAAGACCGGCACCCTGACCAAAGGTGTCTTCAACGTACAGGAGATCCGGCCGCAGGGAATGACACGGGAAATGCTGTTGGAATTGGCCGCTTATGCGGAAAGCTATTCCAATCATCCAATTTCTTCTTCCCTCAAGCGTGCCTACGGCAAAGCCATTCAAAACGAGCGCATAAGCGGGGTGGAAGAAATTGCGGGGCAGGGAGTCGTGGCGACAGTGGATGGAAAGCAAATCATCGCCGGTAATGTTAAGCTGCTGCAAGACAAGCAGATCCCCTATTTTACGGGTGAGTTGATCGGGACAGTGGTTCATGTTGCCGTCGACGGCATCTATGCCGGCTATCTGCTCATCTCCGATGAAGTCAAAGAAGATGCGTCGCAGGCAATCCGGGCTTTGAAAAAAAATGGGATTCAAAAAATCATCATGCTGACCGGCGACAATCAAAATGTCGGAGCCAAAATCGCAGAGGAACTGGGCATCGATCAGGTCTATGCCGAACTGCTGCCTGCGGACAAAGTCAACAAGCTGGAAGAACTCTTACGGGGAAAATCCGGCAAAGGCAAGCTGGCTTTTGTCGGTGACGGAATCAATGACGCACCGGTATTGGCGCGGGCGGATATCGGCATTGCCATGGGGGCTTTGGGTTCGGATGCCGCCATTGAAGCGGCGGACGTGGTGATCATGACCGATGAACCCTCGAAGATAGCCACTGCCATCAAGATTTCCAAAAAGACTCTGGCTATTGTTTATCAGAACATTATCCTGGCAATTTCCATTAAAGTCATTGTCTTAATTCTCAGTGCTTTGGGAATTGTCTCGATGTGGGCCGCGATTTTTGCCGATGTCGGCGTCATGATCTTAGCAGTACTCAATTCCTTCCGTGCCTTGAATATGCGCAATCTCTAAAAAGCGCCAGCCAACCCGGCCTCAACCCGGCTTGATGAAGAAAAACTAATTTGCCTGAGAAACGGAAAAATCGCCGGCTGTGTCAGTATAGCCGGCGATTTTTCTGATGTGCGCCTGATGAGCGCAGGTTCTAAAGGATGAAAGTATCAAAGCCACTTGGCAGCGGTATCTTCGCACATTCGATTACAAACAAAAGACCCGCACAGGCCGGATACTTCGGTACCCTTGACCGATACGAGTCTCTCTGCACGAATGCGGTTGAACCACCGTCTACCGAACGGTCCGCACGGCGGGGTGAGAGGCCGGTCACTGAATTCAGAGGAGTGACAGATCGCCCGATTGCAGTTGTGCTTTTAGGTTTCTGACCTTTTGCTCGATGATGGCGATGGTTTTGCGCATCTCTTCGTCCGATTGACCGCTCGGATCAGCCAATCCCCAGTCTTCGCGCCGCTTGCAGGGCAGGTAAGGACAGGTGACATTGCATCCCATGGTGATTAACAGATCAATTGCAGGCAGTTCTGCCAGCGATTTGGGGTGCTGCGTACGCTCCAGATCAATTTGGTAAATTTCTTTCATCAACCGAACCGCATCGGGATTAATTTGCGCAGCGATTTCTGTACCGGCAGAATAGCTTTCGAAGACATCTCCTGCCAGATGCTTGGCCAAAGCCTCCGCTATTTGGGAACGGCAGGAATTATGCACACAGACAAAAGCGACTTTTGGTTTGCTTTGCTTCATATTAACTTGCTTGCACTCCCTTCATTGAGATCAGACTGAGGTTGCGGAAACCAGTGTTTGGTTCGATTGGCGATTCTGACCAGAATCAGCATGGTGGGAACTTCGGTCAGAACTCCAACCGTGGTCGCCAGGGCGGCGGGAGAGGTGGTTCCAAATAGTGCGATTGCTACCGCCACCGATAATTCAAAGAAGTTTGAGGCGGCGATCATGCCGGCGGGCGCCGCTATCTCATGCGGCAGTTGCAGCCAGCGGCAGGGCAGATAGGAAATAAAGAAGATGAGGAAGGTTTGAATGATCAAAGGAATTGCGATTAACAGAATGTGTAAAGGATTCTTCAGGATAATCTCACCCTGGAAGGAGAATAGCAGGATCAGGGTCAGCAGCAAACCGGCGATGGTGGCGTGATCGAACTTCGGCAAGAATTGCTTTTCGAAGTATGCCATGCCGCTGCGGCGGCTAACCAGCTGCCTGGTCAGGATACCGCCGGCCAATGGAACAACCACGAAGAGAATTACCGATAAAATCAAAGTATCCCAGGGGACGAAAACATTGCTGACACCCAACAGAAATTTGACAATGGGAACAAAAGCAACGAGGATGATCAGATCATTCGTGGCAACCTGCACGACCGTATATGCCGGATTGCCTTTGGTTAAGAGACTCCAGACAAAAACCATCGCGGTGCAGGGAGCCGCACCCAGCAGAATTGCTCCGGCGAGATATTGTTTGGCCAGATCCGGCGGAATCAGATCCCGAAAGACGACAAACAGGAAAAAAGAGGCGATTGCATACATCGTAAACGGCTTAATTAACCAATTGGCGATCCAGGTGACATATAAGCCCTTGGGATTTTTCCCCACATTTTTAATACTTTGAAAATCGACCTTCATCATCATAGGATAGATCATAATCCAGATCAGAATCGCGACCGGTATGGAAACTTTGGCATATTCAAACTTGTTCAGGAAGGCTGGGAGTCCGGGCAAGTACTTGCCGATCAGAACTCCGATTGCCATACACAGAAGCACCCAGACCGATAAATACTTTTGAAAAAACCCGATATCCTGAACTTTCTCGTTTTGCATCGTCACGCCTCACTTTTGTTTAAAGAATTTTTTTCAGTAATTTTTCCAGGTCAGCCGGTTTTAAAACTTTTCCCATGGCAACTACTTTTTCATTGATCACGACAGCCGGCATCGACATCACACCGTAAGTCATAATCGTCTGTAAATCGGTAATGTATTCCACTTTTGTCTCAAGCCCCATCGCTTTGAGGGCTTCCTCTGCGTTTTTTAATTGCTCATGACATTTGGCACAACCGGTACCCAGAATCTTAATGCTGAGGCTGCCCGGCTGGCTTTGACCGCCACCGTTAGAGACTTTTGCTGCCGCGGGCCGGCTGTCCGCGCCGCTGCCGCTTGCCGTCACCTGCGGCTGTGCGGCACAATTACAAGCGGGTGCTTTGATTTCGTTTTTCTTGATGTGAAACAATGACATGATTCTTCCTCCTCTGATTTGATGTTTTCTTTGATGATCGCACCGGCAGCCTTGTTTAGATCAGGAATGGCTGCAGTGCATTGAACAGGTATCCGACTGTGATAATACCCAGTGTACAGTATCCGACAAATAAGGTCAAGAGCTTTGGTTTTATTGCCTTGCGCAGCATAACGATCGATGGCAGGGAGAGGGTGGTGACAGCCATCATGAAGGCAAGGATGGCGCCCAGCTGTGCTCCTTTGGCCAGCAGTGCTTCCGCAACAGGAAGCGTTCCAAAAATGTCGGCATACATGGGAACGCCAACCAGCGTAGCCAGGATCACGGAAAAAGGATTATTGCTGCCAAGCACATTGCTCACCCAGGCATCGGGAATCCAGTTGTGGATGAGAGCACCGATGCCGACTCCGATCAGAACATAAAGAAACACTTTTTGCACGGTTGCGATGACTTGATCCCGGGAGAACTGCAGACGGTCCCGGACGCTCAGTACTTCGGCTTCCAGGTCGACCGATCCGGCAGTGCGGATGAACGACTCCACCTGTTCTTCCATCTGCATTTTTTCGATCAGACTGCCGCCCAGAATGGCGATCAGTAAGCCCATGCTCACATAGGCAAGCGCGACTTTAATACCAAAAATACTCATCAACAGAACGAGCGAGCCAAGATCAACCATCGGGGAGGAAATTAAAAAGGAGAAGGTAACACCCAGCGGTAAACCGGCGCTGCTGAAACCGATGAACAACGGGATCGAGGAGCAGGAGCAGAAGGGAGTGACAGTCCCGAGCAGAGCGGCAAGGATGTTAGCGCCAAGGCCATGGAAGCGGCTGAGGATTTTTTTACTGCGCTCCGGTGGAAAATAGCTTTGAATATAAGAAATCAAAAAAATCAGGATACTGAGCAGCAGCATGATTTTGACGGAATCATAGAGAAAAAATTGTACGCTTTTGCCGATTTTACTGTTCAGATCGAAACCAAAGCTTGTCAGCATCCGACCGACCAGAAGATTCAGCCATTGCATGCCCAGAACTTGATTCTGAAAAAACCCCCAGCCGGTTTGCACTGCCGTCATAACGTTTACCCCCGCTCAATTAATAAATTCAAATATTTCTATATGATGGTTTGAAAAGAAAGTCATCTTGCGATGACTCGCGGACAACTGTTCCGTTACGCCGGATCAAATAGACAAGTATCTATCTGCCATTATAGTCAAAGATAGAGACTTGTCAATGGGTTAGCGGCAAATCACAGAAAAAAGCAGAATCAGCCGGCATCCGCCTTTCAGCGAATTCTGCCTTCCAGACGGCTATTCAGAAAATTATGATTGGGATAATCAGGAAGAAACATTTTCACGGTAGCTTTGACGATATCCTTACGCACACTATCCATAAACGGATTAAAAACCACTTTCATCTCGTGCAGCACCTGAGGCGGCAGTGTGCAGAAGATATAATCAAAATTGGGGTAGTTGTATTTTCTACTGATTCCGGATTTACTCTTGCTGATCGAAACCGAGGGCTTGCCTTTGCCGACATCAATGTAGCAGCGCAGTCTCGTTTCCTGCTCATATTCCCAGATCTTCGTTTTAGCGAAACCGATGCAGGTCGAATAAACTGCGTCGCCGCTGTCCTCGCCGTCTTTGCGCGCATTGAATTCAAACTTGGATAAATCATCGTCGTATAAGACATCCAGCAATTTGACATCCCGAACTTCCCAACCTTTTTCGATTGCCAAATAGTTATTTTTATCTTCCAGGAAGTCCAGGTGATCAAACCGCAGGGACAACCCCATTTTATCATTCGCGTAAATTTTCCACATGGGAATTGTTTCTGTACTGTGGTGTGTAAAACAAAGTGTGAATACTTTATTTTTATACAGGGGCAGTGCTCGTTCTTCTTCGATGGGATCATTGAATTTTTTTAACTGGGATAATCGGATCGATCGATCAGAGACAATATGAGCGAGTGTTTCCAAGTTGGTAAAATGATAATAGCTGTCATGCGCTTTTGCTTTTTCATTTTGTTGGGTGTAAAACTCTTTTTCATTCAAACTCAAGTCTGATCCCTCGCTTTGCGTTGGCTGCTTTTGTTTTGGCTGCTCATCAGGTGCAATCGCATTATACACCATACCGCTGTAAAAAGCTAGAGAAAAGGCCGGCAAAGCAGGTTCTGTGGCGTAAAAAGGCGGAGAGATCACATTTTTTTTGCAAATTGCTTGCCGTCTTCTATGCTAAGCCATAACAAGGACGCGCGGATTTTCCGGGAATCTGCTTTGCCAATCCGCTTGGTAGTACCGTTGAGAACAAGGTCTGATTTGAATTTTTCCTGAAACAGAGTTCTTTTTTTCAGCTGCGAAAGGGAAACCTCTCTGCTTTGCAGAATAAAAATTAATATTGCTTGATCAAATCACGGTTTCGACAGTAAAAACGGCAGATATGCTGGTTTCTGTTTGCCTGATCGAACCGGTCTGGAGGGACTTTATGGAGAGAATTCTGGCGATTTTCGCTGATTTTAGTTTACTCGACGCAGTTGATGTGCTGATCGTCTCCATCGCCATATCCAGTTTGATTATGATGATTCGCAATACGCGAGCCATTCAACTGGTCAAAGGATTGCTCTATGTCTTGCTGGCTTTTGCCGTCAGCTCGTTTCTGGAATTGAAAGCGATCGGCTGGCTGATGGATAAGATTTTGACCTTAGGCATTGTCGCTATTCCTATTGTTTTTCAATCCGAGCTGCGTAAGGTTTTGGAGGAATTGGGCCGCGGTACTTTTTTTCATAAACAAACGGCGGATCAAATACAAATCAACCAGATGTTTACTGAAATTATCAAAGCGGTGGATACGATGTCAGCCGCCAAAACCGGCGCTTTGATTGTTTTAGAACGGAAAACCGGCTTAAGGGAATATATGGAAACCGGAGTCGAGCTGGACAGTCTGGTTACCAGTCAGCTGCTGCTGAATATCTTTTATAAGAATACACCGCTGCATGACGGGGCTGTGATGATTCGGAATAACCGCATTGTTGCCGCTGCCTGCTATCTGCCGCTGTCCGCCAATCCGGAAATTGCGCAGGAATTGGGCACGCGACATCGGGCGGGGATTGGCATCACCGAACAATCCGATTGTCTGACCATTATTGTATCCGAAGAAACGGGTGCCGTGTCTTTAGCCAAAGCAGGCAAATTAATTCGTTATCTGGATGGCAAAATGTTGGGCGAATTGCTGCAGCAGACTTATTTCGAAGCAGAGAATACCCTGCAGGCTGCCTTGCCGGCCTGGCTGCGCTGGGGAGGGAAAAAAGATGAATAAGATTTTTTCTTCCAATGTGGCCGTGCGTATTTTATCGGTTTTAATTGCGCTGACGATTTGGGTCGTAGCCAGCGAACAGTCAAATAAGCAAGTGGCAAGCAACGAAATGAGTAAGAACTTTTATCGTATTCCCATTGAGGTGCTGAATGTCCCCGCGAATTATGCCATTTCTTATGATTATACCGCCGTGGAAAGCATTGTACTGAAGGGTTCTTCTTCTTTGCTGACCGATATGCTCGGTCAGGAGATTACAGCCAGTATTGACCTGAAAGGTTTGAGCGAGGGAGAATATGATCTGGAGATTAATCTGCGTTATCCTGCCGGATTAAGCATCGAAGCAGTCCAACCGCACAAAGTACATGTCAGCTTGGTCAGCAGCATGAGCCGGGTGATGGATGTAGAAGTAATCATCACGGAACAGCCGGCCGATGCCGCTGTTGACCCTGTGGTGACGATTCAACCGGAAACTGTCTTGGTCGTCGGTTCCCGTTCCACCCTGGAGCAGGTAGCGCAGGCGGTTGTGCTGGTCGACTTAAGTGAACGCAGAGGGAATTTTGAACAGAGTATGGAGGTGAAGATCCTGGACAGCGCCGGCAACAGCGTGGAAGGTGTCAGCTTGCAGCCCAGTTTGGTCGCCGTAACGATTCAACTTCTGCCCGCCAAGGATATCGGTTTGGTTTTACCGGATTCATTGGCGATTCCGGAGGGATGGGTGCTGCAGAATTATACCTTTTCTCCGACAACGGTCCGGATCAATGGCGACCTTGAACAACTGGCTTTGATTGAGACATTGCCGGTGAAAATGAGTGTTCCGGATCTCACAGCCGAGGATAAAGCCAGCGAAGAGATCGTGAAATCATTGCGTACCACCATCCAATTACCGGAGGGGATTACTTTGGCGCAGGAGATGCCCAATACCGTCAGGGTAACACTGACGCTGAAACGGGTGAGCGGCGGTACAACTGGGATCTCTGCGGGGGGAACCGGCAATTGAGCGAAGCGGCAAACCCGCTCGCTTCTGATGCTATAAATTCGGGAGATGAGCGAAGCAAAAACATCGCAAGTAACTTCTGGGGGGCAGTGAGATGGCAAGATTATTTGGTACGGACGGAGTCCGCGGTATTGCAAACACGATATTAACACCGGAATTGGCATTTCAATTGGGGCGGGCGGCTGCGGCAGTGTTAACGCCGCAACAGGAAAAGCCGACGATTTTGGTAGGTAAAGACCCAAGATCTTCCGGAGAGATGTTGGAAGCAGCCTTAGCGGCGGGCATGATGTCGAACGGTGCGCAGGTGATTTCTCTTGGCATCGTCACCACGCCGGCGGTAGCCTATCTGACCAAGCAAATGGCGGTGCAGGCGGGGGCGATGATCTCCGCTTCGCATAACCAGGTGGAGGATAACGGTATTAAGTTTTTCTCGCATGACGGCTATAAATTACCGGATCGCACAGAAGATGCCATCGAAGCATACCTGTGCCGGGATCAGGACGTTAGTCTGAGGCCGACCGGCGCCGCAGTGGGCAGTTGGCAGCGAAACGATACGGCGATTCAACTTTATCTGCATCATCTGCGGCAAAGCATTGCCGGAATCAGACTGGATGGTTTGCATATCGTGCTTGATTGCGCGAATGGCGCCTCCGCTCCTCTGGCAGCTGATTTGTTCCGCAGTGTCGGTGCTAAGATAACGACGCTGCATGCCAAGCCAAACGGAGCGAACATTAATCTGGACTGCGGTTCCACGCACCCTGCCAGTTTACAAAAGGCAGTCAAGCAAATGGGAGCGGATTTCGGATTTGCTTTTGACGGGGATGCCGACCGTTGTTTGGCTGTGGATGCTGACGGTAATTTGGTCGATGGCGATCAAATTATGGCCATGCTGGCGCTGCATTTAAAACAAAAGGGCAGCCTGAAGAAAAACACATTGGTTATTACGGTAATGAGCAACCTCGGCTTAAAGAAAGCTATGGCAGAACATCAGATTGAGCTGCAGATTACAGCGGTGGGAGACCGATATGTTTTGGAAACAATGCTGGCTAAGGGATACAACCTGGGCGGAGAACAGTCCGGTCATATCATTTTAACTGATTTTTCCACAACCGGTGACGGTATGCTGACCGGATTACAAATTGCAGCCATGCTGAAAGAAAGCAAGGCGACAATGCGGGAGAAGGCTGAGGTGCTGCATAAATTCCCGCAAGTCCTGCTGAATTGTAAGGTGGAAGATAAACAGGCTGCCATGCGGAATACCGTCTTCTCTCAAGCGGTGGCAGAAGAGACAGCGGCCTTGGGCGAGCGGGGGCGCATTTTAGTACGGTCTTCCGGTACCGAGCAGCTGATTCGAATTATGGTTGAAGCGTAACAGGAAGAAGAAGCGGCAGCAATTGCCAGGCGCCTGAGCCTGTATTTAAGGAATGATGCACGGATAGTAGAATAGGAGGGATAGCGTATGTGTGGGATTATGGGTTATGTTGGACCAAAGGACGCACTGCCGATCATTCTCGACGGGTTACGTTGTTTGGAATATCGGGGGTATGATTCCGCCGGGGTAGCGATCATCGACGCAGGGAAATTGAACCAGCTGAAAAGCGCAGGGCGGTTATCGGAACTGGAAGCCATTTTGAAAGAAAAACCACTGACGGGGCATATCGGCATCGGTCATACCCGCTGGGCAACGCATGGCGAACCCAACAATGAAAATGCTCATCCTCATTTGGGCAGCCGCGGTCGGATCACGCTCATCCATAATGGTGTGATTGAAAATTACAAAGAATTACGCCAGGAACTCATAACCAAAGGAATTGCTTTGCTTTCCCAAACCGATTCGGAAGTAGTGGTTAATTTATTGGAAGAAACCGAATTGCCGCTGATGCAGGCGTTGGATGTGGTATTACCCCGTTTGCGCGGCGCTTATGCTTTGGTTATGCTGGATCTTTGGCAACCGGATCGTATTGTTGTGGCGCGCAAAGACAACCCGGTGGTCATCGGTTTGGGCAAAGGTGAAAATTATGTTGCTTCCGATATTCCGGCGCTGCTGCCCTATACGCGCGAAATGATTTTTCTGAATGACGGCGAACGCGCCGTGATAACCAAAGAAAAGGTGATCTTTTACCAGCAGGACGGCGGCGAAATTGAAAAGCAGCCGCAGGAAATTACCTGGACGGCGGAAGCGGCCGATAAAGTCGGTTTTGAACACTATATGCTGAAAGAGATACATGAACAGCCCAAAGTACTGCGCGAAACAATGAGAGAACGCATGCCGAATGCCGACGGCAGAAAGTTCTTCGCTGAAATGGATGCTTTTCCCTGGGACTGGCAGCAGGTGAACCACATTCATATCGTGGCATGCGGTACAGCGTATTACGCCGGTATGGCAGGTAAATATATGATTGAGCGCGTTGCCCGTATTCCGGTGGAAGTGGATATGGCGTCGGAATTTCGTTATCGGGAGCCCATCCTGAAGACTAGCGATGTGGTGATTATTATCAGTCAATCCGGTGAGACGGCGGATACCCTGGGCGCGTTGCGTGAAGCGCAGCGTAGAGGCGCTAAAGTCCTGGCCGTGACCAATGTCATGGGCAGCACGGTTTCCCGTGAAGCCGATTTTGTTGTCTATACCCAAGCCGGTCCGGAAATTGCCGTGGCGTCCACCAAAGCCTATATTTCCCAGTTGCTGATTATGTTAATGCTGGCCTTCAAATTAGGCAATCTGCGCGGTCAGGTAACGGATACGGAATTAGCGCTGTGGATGGAAAAACTGCGCGTCCTGCCTTATTGGGTGGAGAAAGTATTGCTGCAGGAAAAAATAATTGCCGATTGGGCCAGGCAAATCGCAGGATATCAGAACTTCTTCTTTATCGGACGCGACCTGGATTACGCTTTGGCCCTGGAAGGCGCCTTGAAATTAAAGGAAATTTCCTATATTCATGCGGAAGCCTATGCGGCCGGTGAATTGAAGCATGGTCCGCTGGCCTTGATTTCCGGCGGCACTCCGGTGGTCGCCCTGACGACCCAGAGCCGTTTGGTGGAAAAAGCGCTGAGCAATATTGAAGTGGTCAAAGCCCGCGGTGCATTGGTTTATCATATTACCAATGCGGAAATCATCAGCCGCAGCGAAGACAACGAACATATCCTCGCTTTGCCTGAATTGGATGATCTTTTAATGCCGATTCTGGCGATTGTGCCGCTGCAGCTGCTAGCCTATCACGCGGCGGTGACCAAGGGCAACAATGTGGATAAACCGCGGAATTTAGCCAAGAGCGTTACCGTGGAATAAATGTTCGGTCTGTTTTTTTTCGCAGCACGGACGAGCGGAATGCAGGGATCTGTTTTCTCAAAAAGGGAGGAGTAAAACCTTGGGAAAAGAGGTCCCTTTTTTTACTTTGCATCAGAAACAACCGCCGGCCGGAAGTACAAAAAAACAGGCAGCGCTGAGCGCCGTGAGCAGGAAAAGCTTGGTCAAAGCAAGAAAATTATACGTATTCGCAGCTTGAAATTTCGTCCGGAAGCAACAGTAAGGGGTTATTATGGAACAATACCAAAGTAATGTGAGGCATAATATCATCGGAGGTTTGCTGGGAACTTTTGTTCTGGGATCCGCCAGCTACGCAGCGACTTTTCTCAAAGCGCTGGGCGGAACGGATCTCCATTTTGCCATGCTGAATGCCTTGCCGGCGATGATTGCCGTGATAGCGCTGATTCCCGGAGCGATGTTGATTGACAGCGCCAAAAACAAATTGAAGACTGTTTTGATTGTCTGTTTGGTCTCGCGCCTGTTTTTTTTATTGTATGCGGTTGTGCCGCTTTTACCGCCTGTTCTGCGACCGCTGGCTTTGGTTTTTTTAATCGGGCTGCGCAATGCACCGGAATCGATTTGGCTGATCGGCTATCAGTCGCTGATCGGCGATGTCTTTCCTATGGATCAGCTGAATGAGATCATCGGCCAACGCAATAAATATAACAGCTTGTTGACCATCGGAGCAACTTTTTTATTGGGAATCTTTCTTTCTTTGAATGAACGGTTTGCCATCCGTAATTTAACACTGTTTGAAATCCTCTTCGTTTTTACTTTCCTGGTCGGTTTGACGGAGATTCATCAATACAGGCAATTTGCTTTTCTGCAAAAGCCGCCTGCCAGGGGAGATCATCTTGGCAAGAAGTTGCTTGGTATCATCAAGACCTTGCCGAAACAGCCGCAATATGTTCGTTATTGTTCGACGGTGATCGTCTTTTATCTGGGGTGGCAAATGGCCTGGCCGCTTTACAGTATTTATCAGCTGAATGTGCTGCAGGCCAATGCAGCCTGGATTGGCTATTTTACAATTGTCTCAACCATCACGCAGGTGATCACCATTGAACTGTGGATCAGATTGAGCAGAAAAATCGGCAGTCAGTTCGTCCTTGGTATTTGTATGTTCCTGATGGCAATTTCCCCTTGTGTCTATGCCCTCAGCGCTACGCTTCCAATGCTTCTACTGGCGCAGATCGTGGTGGGCAGCGGTACAGGCGGTGTGATTTTTCTGGTATTCAATGAATTGCTCTATGTTTGTCCGCAAGAAAATCGGACGTTATATATTTCTCTTTTCACCTGCCTGACCCAAATCACCGGCTCGGTGATGCCCTTTGTTGGTATCTACATCAAGCAGCTCTGGTCGATTTACGCAGCGCTCTATCTCAGTGCTGCGATACGGTTGATCGGCGCCGTGATTTTCCTTTGGGCCAGTAATCGAAATCAAAGAAAAACCAGAAAAATTCAGCAAGTATAACAAAAAAAGCCTGACGGATTGATTCCGGCAGACTTTTTTTTTCGGGTTTTTCAGACAATTTCTTCTGCGGCATGTTTTTTCTCATAACGCTGCAAGACTTTAAAGCTGGAAGCACCGCCGATACGCAGCAGAGCACAGATCAGGAAAGCAATTTGAAAGCCGAAAAGGTCTCTTAAGCCAACGCCGACAATGGGAGCAAATACAGCCATGATGTTGATAACCGTTTGATGATAAGCAAGAAAACTGGTGCGGTTTTTTTCCGGCGCCGCCTCAAGAGTCGCATTGAACAGAGACAGATTGACACCCGAAAAGACCATGCCGGTAATCAGATTGATGCAGGCAACAAAATACAGGCTTTTCGAAAAAGCGTAGGCCAAAGGGACGACGAAAATCCAAATGCCGGAAGAGAAGAGCGTGGCCAGATTGCCATTCTTTTGGCTGTATCTTGTCCAGAAGCCGTAGCCGAGCAAGGAACCTCCGGTATTGATTAAGCTTAATAAACTGACCCAGGTGTTATTGGCGCCCAAGATCCGCACCTGATAGAGCGAGAACAAAGACCAGGGGATCATCATGGCAAAATTGAAGCAAAGAGAAGCGGCACAGAAACGCAAAAAACGCTTCTCCTGCCAAATCTCCCGCAGGATTTTTTTCAGGCTTTGCACAGGACTTGTTTTGGCCGGAACAGTCTGCGCTCGTTGTTCAATCGCCTCATCACCCGGCAGGTCCGGTTCATCCATGCGCGAGAAGACCCAGATTTCAACCATAGCGAGTAAAAAAGAAGTGAAGAAAGCCAGCTGATAGCCAATAGGATAGGAAGCAATATCAAGGAAGCGGCCGGCCAAGAGGGTAAAACATGTGCCGACCAAATTCTGCATTTTATTCCTGGTGGCAATCGATTGCGGACGTAAAGCCGGCGGTATGACCCGCGCGATATAAGACTGCCAGGATATCGTGCTGATCGAGCCCGGCAGATTCATGAGAGCGATGGTCGCTACCAGCAAAGAGGCGCGCAGGTTGGGGCGAAAGAAGGGAATGCAGGCCAAAAACAGATAAAAGCAGCGATGAAAAAGCATGGTAAGCAGCGTGACTTTGTGCTTTTTGGCGTGTTTGTCGATATATCGTGCGCCGGGGATCATCGATAAAACACTGACCAGAGCCGGAGCGGAAGCCAGCAGGGCGACTTGATAATCGGTAGCACCGTTTTTTATGGCAAAAATGTTTAAAAACGGATTGACCAGATTGATCGCCATGATGGACAGGATTCCCTGCGCAACATTGATTTGCTGATTGCGTTGGAATTGTGCGTCCGGTCCATCGGTATTTTTGTTGCGTAAAAGTTGCCAAAAGGTCAGGGGCTTGGGAAAATTCAAACTAAGACCACCTTATGATCGATTTAGCCGCACGGGTTTTCAAATCAGAACAGGAGATGATTTGAAGCATCCTCTGCACCCGGCGTATCGTTTTTCAGCAAGTAGGATCATTTTCACCCGGACATCCTGAGCCTGGATTGACCCGAATCAAGGTCCTGCTTGCGGCTTGCCGTTTAAAAACGGCACCCGGTTCGTTTCACGCCGGGTGCCTTTCATGCTGCGTCACGCGCAACGGGTCGTTCTATTTTCAACCGCAGTCATCATCATCAGCAAGGCCTTTGTCCAGCAGTTCTTCTACTTTTTCGGCTGTGAAACGCACATATTCGGCGCATTGCTTTTTAGCATTGCTTTCCGGTTTGAGTTTCCTACAGCTTTCCGATCCGAATTTGTCTGTGAAGGCTTCATACAAGGCTTTGCTGTATTCTTTCATTTCGTCCTTGCGTGCTTCATTTAAGTTGCGGCCAAACCAGCGGCCCAGCGTCAGCATGCCGCCTGTCAAGGCGCCGCAGACAGATCCTACGCTCATCCCGCCGGAAAAGGCGCCGGCCATGTGATTTCCTGCGTCGATTTGTTCTGCGGTCAAATCATCGGCTTCTGCTAAAGCGATATAAACGGATTCTGAACAGCTGAACCCTTTTTCCAGATAAAGTTCAACCGCTCGATCGCCTGTTTTGGACATGGAAACCATCCTTTCTATCCCCCGAATCATAAGCATTGCTTATGTCATTTGAACGGAATTATAACATGAATTGTTGAGAAATGCAATTCAGATTCCGATAGAGTTCTGGTATAAAAAGGAGAAAGAAGGATTCAAGAGGCTAAGTCCAGAAAGAAATAGATTCAATCGGAAACTAAGAATAAGCCGAACAAGCCCCGGAAGCTAAGAACAAACCGCGCTTAGAAAAGAGGTGTGAAACGATGGGCACAAAAAACAAGGCGATCATTTATGATTTACGCTTCATTCAACAAGTGGAGGATTTGCTGAACGAAGCGTTGGCGCGGCAGGATTTGCAGCAAATCAAGACACAGCCCGCCCATCAGCTGATGGCAATGATGGAAGCGCGGCCGGCGGACTTTTTAGCCGCTCTGATCCTGCAGTTTCGTAAACCATATGAGCAAAAACGTCTGAATTTCTTGGTCTGGCTGCTGACGGAAGGTGAACTGCCGGGTGTGGAGGAAGCTTTATACCGGGTGATAGGCAATCCGAAAATTCCGGATATGCAGCGCATGGCGGCAGCGACAATTCTGACGGAATTGGGTGAAAACGTTGATAAGGAAGAGTTGTTGCTGTCATTAGAGGACTCAATGTCGATTTTAAGATACTATTACGATGAGTATTTACGGGCGATTTCCGATGAGGAAGAAAATCTGGATAAACTGGCAGAAGAATTCCGCGATTTGGACGAGGAATTGCAGATCGATTGTCTGACAGCCGTTTCGCAGCAAAAGACAAAACGCGCCGCCCTGTTTCTTTGGCTGCTCAGTTTACAGCGGCAAGAGTGGTATCAGGAAAAAGCCTACGATTTGCACCGTAAACTCGTTCTGCTGGGTGTGCCGTTTCTGGATCCGGTACAGCGAATGAAGGACAGCGCCCCGGTTTGCCTGAAAATCAGTCACAGCAGAGACGATTGTCTGGTTCTGATGCTGCTGGCCTGGCAATCGGATGGCTATGTGGAGTACGTTTATTTTTATCTCAACGCGTATATGCAGGAAGGACACGGCATCCAGTTTAATAGCGAGCGAGTACCAATCAAGCAGTTTTATGCTTATTTTGAACATAGCAGATTTAACGCAGGCATCAAAATGCAGGATGCGGATCTGATGACCTGCCGCTATTTACTGGCGGATGCGGTGGCAATCGCCGAAACCTGCCAGCGCAGTGTGGAGATCCCAACGAAATACCATTGGCTGATTGAGGAATTGGCGGGAAAAACAGATGCCGACTATCAGATGCTCAATCGTTCCCTCTACCGCTGTAAATTGGGGCCGAAGAATTTGCTGACGATTTTTTGCAGAGCTTGGGGCAGCCAGGACTGGGGATTGATTTGGGATTTATATGAGCCGAACAGAGCGCCGCTTACCCGAATGGAATATGTAAAGGCCATGTCGGCGCGTGCCGGCAAAGAACAATTGCTCTTCAGTTCTGCCGGTTTCCGGATGGGGGAAGGTAAAAGCAAAAGAACGGCAGTGGTCCGCCTGGAATATCAATTAAGCCACGGTCATTATGAAACCGTCTGGCATCTTTTGATCAGCAAGTTGGAAGCGGATTGGTATATCAGCGAAATTCGTGATCAGCAGGAAAAACCATGGCTGTTTCCTTTCCCGGAGAATTCGAGGCAGGATATTCTGCGTTTCCCTTTGAAACGTTGACAATTCAAAAAATGTAATGCTGTCGAATCGTTGAGAATTCTGATAGGATGATAGGATTATTACCGCCGGGGCAGAAATGATAGGTAGAGGCTTTGCTGATCAATTGTGAGGAGGAACGATTATGGACGCAGGAAGAATCATAAAACTATTCGCCGGCACGGCAAGCCGTCGTTTGGGAGAACGAATCGTCGATCATTTAAAAACAGAATTACCGGAAACAGCAGGTCACAAGCATTTGGAGAAATATCGCCTCGGTGATATTACGGTGAAAAAGTTTTCCAATGATAATACTTTTGTAAAATTGGAAGAAACGGTACGGGAAGCCGACACCTTTATCATCCAATCTTCCGGAGTGCCGGTGAATGACCGATTGATGGAATTATTGCTGACAATTGATGCCATGCGCCGCAGTTCAGCCGGACGTATCACTGCGATTCTGCCATATTTTCCCTACTCACGCTCTGATAAGATTGATCAGCCCCGTATTCCGCTGACTGCCAGACTGGTGGCAGATTTGATTGAAGCGGCTGGTGCGGATCACATTGTTGTCATGGATCTGCATGCCGATCAAATTCAGGGTTATTTCAATATTCCGGTCGATCACCTGAAGGCGACCAGCATTCTGGCTTCTTATGTCAGAGAAAATATCCTCAAAGGCTTGAGCAAGAAAGAATTGGCCGATTGGACCGTGATCTCGCCGGATGCCGGCTCTGCCAAGCGTGCTCAGAGTTTTGCCTCCAAATTAAACCTGCCCCTGGCGGTTGTGCTCAAAGAACGTCAGGGCAATGAAGATGTTTCTGAAATTATACATGTGATCGGTGATATCGCCGGCAAAAATGCGATTATCTTTGACGATGAAATTGATACGGCCGGTTCCATGATGAATGCGATTAATGCCCTATGTGAAAATTTTGGCGTGAAACACGTGATCGCTGTCGCAACGCACGGGATTTTCTCCGGCGCCGCCCTGCGCCGGATTGAAGAAAATAAGTATTTACAGGAAGTTGTGGTCACCGACACCCTGGAGGTCCCGGAAAAAGGCGAGACTGTGACCAAGTGCTATTTGTCCGGGGGGAAGATGGTGGAAGATCGGATTACCGTGACGAAAATTCGGGTTTGCTCCGTCTCGGAATTGTTTGCCGCCACGATCCGCTCCATTCATTTGGGGGAGAGCGTGACCCATCTGTATCAGCGTTGGGAAATTAATGATCCTGCCGATAATAACAAAACCATCTAGTCTCCGCTGCCACGTGCTGTCGGTTGGATCGGCTGCGGCCAGAGCGCAACAAGCCGGTCGCAGCGTATGATCGGCTTTTCTATTGACTATAACGGGCTCGAAGAAATCAGGAAATCATACCCTTCTCAAAGAAGAAGAGTGGATAAAAAAAGAAAGCCGGCTGGACGTCTGTCTTTAAAAAGTGAAGGAGGAGACAACCATGAAGAGGATGATTGACTTAAACAGCGATATGGGCGAATCTTTTGGCGCTTATCGCTATGGCGCTGATCAGGACATTGTGGAATTTATTTCTTCTGCCAATATCGCCTGCGGCTGGCATGCCGGAGATGCGCTCGTCATGGACCAAAGCGCCAAGTTATGCCGTACGCATCAGGTTGCGCTGGGAGCACATCCCGGTTTTCCCGATCTGCTCGGCTTCGGCCGACGCAATTTGACTTGCTCTGCGGCTGAAATCCGTGCTTATCTGATTTATCAGATCGGCGCGCTGCAGGCGTTTGCTCACAGTCAGGGGATTGAGTTGTCGCACGTCAAACCCCATGGCAATTTGTATAATATGGCCGGTCAGGACCTGAAGATGGCGCTGGCCATCGCAGAAGGGGTTAAAGCGGTGAATCCAAAGCTGATTCTGGTCGGACTGGCCGGTTCTCAGCTTTGCCGGGCAGGCTATCAAACAGGATTGCAGGTGGCCGAAGAGGTCTTTGCCGACCGGGGGTATCGCGCGGATGGCAGCCTTGTGCCCCGCGGCGAACCGGGTGCTATGATCGAAACTCTGGAGGAAGCGGTCAGTCGGATTGTTCACCTGGTGGAAACCGGTGAAATGATTGCCAATGACGGCAGTATCCTCAAGATTGAGGCGCATACAGTCTGTCTGCATGGTGACACACCCGGAGCGGCGGCGTATGCCAAAGCTATCCGTCAAATGCTGACCGAAAAAGGAATTACGATCGCTCCCATGGCAGAGGTGATTCGGCAATGAGCAATCCCCGTTTCTTAAGACAGGGTGAAAGCGGTATGGTGGTGGAGTTTGGCGATCGCATCGATCCCGCTTTGGTAGCGCAGGTGCGCAGTCTGGAAAACGCCTTGCAGCGGGAAAACATTGCAGCCGTTCGGGAAACGATTCCCACCTATCGCTCCCTCTTGATCGTTTACGATCCTTTGCAGCTGCACTTTGACGATTTAAAGCGGGAAGTGGAGCGTTTGCTGCAGCAGGTCTCGCCGGAGACTGCGGCAGCGGAGGTCGTGGAAATCCCTGTTTGTTACGGCGGTCACTTCGGACCCGATCTGCACGATGTTGCAGAACATGCCGGCGTAACGGAAGAAAAGGTCATCGAACTGCACAGCTCGGTCGATTACTTGATTTATATGCTGGGATTCACGCCGGGTTTTCCTTATCTGGGCGGTTTGCCGCAAGAAATTGCCTGCCCGCGCTTGCCTTCCCCCCGGACGGCGGTGCCGGCCGGTTCCGTAGGTATCGCCGAAACGCAGACAGGCGTCTATCCCCTGGAAACACCCGGTGGCTGGCGGCTGATTGGACGAACACCGCTGCGACTCTTTGATCCCCGGCTGGAACAGCCTGTTTTGCTCAAAGCCGGTGACTATCTGCATTTTGCGCCGATCAGTTTAGCCGAGTATGAGAGAATCCAGCAGCAGGTTTCGCTGAATTCTTATCAGGTAAACCGCCGCCGGAAAGAGGGAGGCGAAGACCGATGAGTCTACAATTACTGGTGGGACAACCCGGTTTGCTGACGACCGTGCAGGATCTGGGGCGCTATGGCTATGGTTCCATTGGTCTGCCTGCCGCCGGAGTGATGGATGATTATGCTGCTTCCGTGGCAAATTTCATGCTGGGCAACGAGGCCGGGGTGGCTGTACTGGAAATCACATTGCTGGGACCGACGCTGACCGCAATCGGCAGCGGCCTGGCCGCTTTGATGGGCGGCGATCTGGGAGCGAAACTGAATGGCATCGCCTTACCTGTTTGCGGCAGCTTTTGGCTAAACGAGGGTGATGTTTTGAGTTTCCGCGGCGGCGCGGGAAGCCGTACTTATCTGGCTTTGGCAGGCGGAATTGATACAGCGCCCGTTCTGCACAGCCGCAGTACTTTTCTGCGCGGTAAACTGGGTGGTTTTCAGGGCAGAGCCCTGCTGCGCGGTGACCTGATTGCGGCTGGGGCAGCAGCAGGGCTGCCAGCCTGGTACGGCCGGCTGCCGGAACGGTTTTGGCCGCAGAATCAAGGAGAACGTCAGCTGATTCGGGCTTTACCGGGGCCGCAAGCGGATTTTTTTGACACCGCTGAAAAATTGAGTTTCTTCAGGCAAACCTGGCAGGTGAGCAAAGATTCCGACCGCATGGGTTACCGCCTGGAAGGAGAAGCGTTGCATCATTTGGACAAAAAAGAGATCGTTTCTGATGGCGTTATGAAAGGCGCGATTCAAGTGCCGGGACATGGCCAACCCATTGTCTTGCTGGCGGATGCCCAGACGACGGGTGGTTATCCCAAAATCGCCACGGTAATCGGACCTGATCTGGGTAAATTCGCCTATTTGTCCGCGGGTCATCGGCTGCGCTTTCAGGAAGTCAGTTATGAAGCGGCGCTGCAGGCCCGGCGCGACCGGAATGCGCAGTATGCAGCCATCAAAACATGGTTGGCAGCGCAAACGATGCCCGGCAGCCACCTCTACAAAATTTCGGTCAAAGGGGAAGTCTTTACCGTGCGGGTGGATGAGAAATTAGAGTAGTTTGCTCTGCCTTTGCCCCAATTTGAACCGCAGCAGCAGTAAATCAAACGGCAGAACCAAACAGCGGGAACTTTTATGCCAAACCAACGGCATGGTTTGACTGTCTGATTGCTGTGCCATGGATCAACTCCTCTTGCCCGCGGATGTTGTGCCGTCCGACTGGATATTAATTGGACTATACCCGCTAAAGCTGAAATTTGCCATGGCAGCCAAAAGGCGGAAAATGACCGCAGCGGAATCACTTCGCAGGCAAGCCGCACAAGCGCCGCTGCTTTTAGGTTGATTTTCGGAAGAAACCTCTCTGAAAAAGCGAAAAAAGACTTCCCAATTCGAAAAGAATATGCTATACTAAAGCACGTTATCGTTGGAAAACAACGAAATCAACGTGAGAAGAGGTGCTAGATATGCCAAAAACAAAAAGAGGTAAAAACATTAAAGCCACAGCCGGTTGGAGAGGTACCTGTCCAGTTTGCAAAAGAACCGGTGTGAAATTATTATGGAATAAGAATGATGCCAATGGCAATGCAATCAATGTATGCAAACGCTGTGGTAAATAAGCGGCAAGATGAAAAACCTGGGGATCAAAAAAAAGATTCGCAGGCTTTTTTTTGCCTTTGTCCGTTTAACGCCTGGACTAAGGCGTTGACCGCTGTTTTGGCACCGTTGATGGATTGGAGCGTCTGCAGTGCCGTGACGGTCCCGTTTCTGATCAGATGATCGGCGTCCTGTTGCGAGCGGGGTGACAGAATATCCCAAACCGTTTGGTTCGCTTGCGTTTCAGAGTATCCTGACGCTTCTTGGTCCGAGCCAACTGAAATGTTAAAAAACTATGGCAAAAAAGCCGGCCGGGTTATTGCATTAAATGAGGGATTGTGTTATTCTATGACTATGTGATGTGCGTAAAAAACGCGCCACGAAATAATATTTAGGAGGAAAGAACTGAAAATGAAGAGAAAAAGTATTACGATGTTACTTATTCTGGCCACTGTTTTAGCTATGTTTGCAGGCTGCACACCGAAAAAAGAAACTTTTGAAATTGCTTTGGTCACCGATATCGGTACGATTGATGACAAATCCTTTAACCAGGGCGCCTGGGAAGGCGTCGTTCAATATGCAACCGAAAATAAGAAAACGTATAAGTATTATCAGCCGAAAAGCGACGCGAAAGACGATTTACTCGCTTCCATCGGCCTTGCCGTTGACGGCGGAGCGAAAATTGTGGTTTGCCCCGGTTTCAATTTTGAAGTAGCTATTTATGAAGCCCAGACCAAGTATCCCAAAGTAAACTTTGTTCTTCTGGATGGTGAACCTCATACAGCTGATTATAAAACCTTTAAGACAGAAGCCAATGTCAAATGCATTAAGTACGCGGAACAGGAAGCCGGATTTCTCGCCGGATATGCCGTTGTCAAAGATGGCATGACCAAATTAGGCTTTATGGGCGGTGTGTCCGTACCCGCCGTGATCCGTTTTGGTTACGGTTTCATTCAGGGCGCTGATTATGCCGCCAAAGAAATGAAACTTGCCCCCGGCGCGGTTGAAGTGAATTACAATTACACCGGTAAATTCGAAGCGACGCCTGAAGCACAGACCATGGCTGCCGGTTGGTTTACGAACGGCACGCAGGTTATCTTTGGCTGCGGCGGCGCTCTGGGTGATTCTGTGATGGCTGCTGCCGCGACGGCGAAAGGCAAAGTAATCGGTGTTGACGTGGATCAATCCAGCGAATCGCCAACCGTGATTACTTCCGCCATGAAAAATCTGACCAAATCCGTTTATGACTCTCTGAAAGAATATTATGCCGGGAAATTTGCCGGCGGTGCCACTTTAATTGTTGATGTGAAGTCTCAAGGTGTCGGACTGCCGATGGCAACTTCCAAATTCACCACCTTTACACAAGCGGATTACGATGCGATTTATGCCAAATTGGTTGCCGGCGAGATTAAAATTCTCACCGATACCGATCAGGATGCCGTCGAAAAACTTGCTACTGCCAATGTCGTTGTCAATGTGATCAAATAAATCGGAGCCTGAACGCCCGGAGCAAGGTTCAAACAGGGGGATGTTGATCAGACATCTCCCTGTCCTTATCCTGACAGCATGCATGGGCAGGCAGTAAAGCAAGAGGGGATAAGTCATGGAAAATGTCATTGAGATGCTCAATATCACAAAAAAGTTCCCCGGAATAATCGCCAATGACAATGTGACCTTTCTGGTCAGAAAAGGTGAAATCCACGCGCTGCTTGGTGAGAACGGTGCAGGGAAGTCCACTCTGATGAGTGTGCTTTTCGGCTTATATCAACCCGAGAAGGGTAGCATCCGCATCAACGGACAGGAAGCGAAAATTCGCAATCCCAATGATGCGAACCGTTATCACATCGGTATGGTGCATCAGCATTTTAAGCTGGTGCAGAATTTTACTGTACTGGAGAATATTATCCTGGGTGTGGAATCGACTCGCCGGGGATTTTTAGAAATGAATGAAGCCAGGGACAAAGTGATCAAACTCAGTGAAAAATATAAGTTGAAGATTGATCCGGATGCCCTTGTATCCGATATTACCGTTGGCATGCAGCAGAGAGTGGAAATTCTCAAGATGCTCTACAGAGAAAACGAAATTTTGATTTTCGATGAACCGACGGCTGTCCTAACCCCACAGGAAATCATTGAATTAATCAAGATTATGAAGGATCTCGTGCATGAAGGGAAATCGATTGTCTTTATTACACATAAACTCAATGAGATCAAAGAAGCGGCCGACCGCTGTAGTGTGCTGCGCAAAGGCAAGTACATCGGCACGGTCGATGTGCGGACTACCAGCAAAGAACAAATGTCCGAAATGATGGTGGGGCGCCAGGTCAATTTTGCAGTCGATAAAAAAGCGGCTATCAGGGGCGAGCAAATCCTGAAAGTGGAGCATTTATCCGTGAAAACCGGCCATCACGGTCAGTCTGATGTGGATGATATTTCTTTTGCTGCCAATCGGGGTGAAATTGTCTGTATCGCCGGGATAGACGGCAACGGACAGAGTGAACTGGTTTACGCTTTAACCGGTTTGCTGCCGGCCGTCAGCGGCAGGATCGAATTTATGGGTCGGGATATCACACACCTTTCCATCCGGGACCGCACGCGGTTAGGCATGGCTCACATCCCGGAAGACAGACATAAATATGGATTGGTACTGGATTATTCTCTGGAGGAAAATTTAGTACTGCAAAGGTATTTTGAACGGCCGTTTTCCGTGCATGGCTTTCTGCAATTTGATGCCATCGAGCAATTTGCCCAGCAATTGATCGAACGATTTGATATTCGCAGCGGTCAGGGAAGCAAGACATCCGCCAGAAGTATGTCGGGTGGGAATCAGCAAAAAGCAATATTGGCCCGGGAAATCGAACGCGATCCGGAACTCCTGATCGCCGTGCAGCCGACACGCGGCTTGGATGTGGGAGCGATTGAGTATATTCACGGCCAGATCATTGCCCAGCGTGACCAGGGCAAAGCCATTTTATTGATTTCCCTGGAATTGGATGAAGTGATGGATGTCAGTGATCGGATTCTGGTCATGCACAACGGGCGGATTGTAGCGGATATGCTGCCGGAAGAGGTAACGATGCAGGAACTTGGACTTTACATGTCCGGCGCGAAGGTGGGGGCGGGTTATGAAAGGTAGAAGTGTCGGCCAATTTACGCGGGCGGGCCTGCCCTCTGTCCTGGCGGTACTCGCAGGTTTTTTACTTGGTTTTATTATCATGCTGATTGTCAACCCGCAGCAGGCACTGCAGGGAATCGGCATTATTCTGATGGGCGGTTTTCAAAAAGGAGCGGCGGGGATCGGTCAGATGCTTTATTATGCCACCCCCATCATCATGACCGGACTGGCGGTTGGTTTTGCTTTTAAAACCGGTTTGTTCAATATCGGCGCCTCCGGACAATTTATGTTGGGCTCCTTTGCCGCTGTCTATGTGGGTGTGACGATGACCTGGCTGCCCGGCAGCATTCATTGGTTGGCAGCTCTCCTGGCAGCTATGCTGGCCGGAGCGCTGTGGGGGATGCTGCCGGGTCTGCTGAAGGCGGTCAGCAATGTCAGCGAAGTGATTACTTCGATCATGATGAATTATATCGGTATGAGTTTGGTCAATCTGCTGATCAAGGCTACCGTGTATAATAAATTGAAAAATGAAACAATGCCGGTGGCGGCAACCGCCAACATTCCGAAATGGGGCCTGGATCGGCTTTTTCCGTATAGCAGTATGAATGGCGGAATTTTGCTTGCCATACTCAGTGTGATTGTGATTTATATTGTTTTGCAGAAAACAACGTTTGGTTATGAACTGAAAGCCTGCGGTTTCAATAAAGACGCCAGTCTGTATGCCGGGATCAATGCCAAGCGCAATATCGTTTTTTCGATGATGATTTCCGGCGCTTTGGCCGGGATTGGCGGTGGGCTACTATATTTGTCCGGTTCCGGCAAATACATCAAAGTCATCGACATCATTGCCACCGAAGGATTTGACGGCATGTCGGTCGCTTTGTTAGGCTTATCGAATCCCGTCGGAATCCTGATTGCCGGTCTGTTCATTGCCTATATTCAGGTGGGCGGGTTCAATTTGCAGCTATTGAATTATGATCAGGAAATCATCAACATTATCACGGCCGCAATCATCTATTTCAGCGGGTTTGTGCTTGTTTTCCAAAACAATCTGGAATATGTGCAAAATTGGTGGAAGGGCAGAAACTCTAAAAACAAAGGCGGCTTCGCGAACAACGCGGCAGAAGAGCCGGTGCCGAAAGTGCCGGAAAATGAGTCTCCCGCGGAAGGGGGCGGTCTGCGATGAGAGGGATCGACCTGCTTTATTTTATTGTTCAGCAAACCATGTTCTTCTCGATGCCGCTGCTTTTGGTTGCTTTGGGCGGCCTTTTTTCCGAACGCAGCGGTGTTGTCAACATTGCTTTGGAAGGGATCATGGTTGTCGGAGCCTTGGCCAGCGTGCTTTTTATCTATTTGATGCAGACTTATGCGCTGCTTTCCGGCAATTTTTTGTTGATTTGCGCAGTTTTTATTGCTATCATAGCCGGGATGCTGTATTCCCTGCTGCATGCATACGCCGCCATCAATATGAAGGCAAATCAGGTCATCAGCGGTACTGCTCTGAATTTGGCTTCCTCCCCACTGGCGATTTTAGTCGGCAGAATTGCGACCGGCAGCATCAGCGGCCGCAGTGTACAGCAGATTCCGTTTGAAAATCAGTTTCATATCGCCAAACTGCCGCTCTTGGGTGATTTGCCGCTGCTCGGACCGCTCTTTTTCCAAAACACCTACCTGACCACTTATCTTTCGGTGGCGATTTTGATTGTGTCCTGGGTGGTGCTCTATCGTACAAAATTCGGCTTGCGTCTGAGGGCATGCGGCGAACATCCGCAGGCGGCTGATTCGGTTGGGATTAATGTCTATCGAATGCGTTATGCCGGCGTAGTCATCTCAGGCGCGTTAGCGGGATTGGGCGGTTTGGTTTTTGTCATTCCGACTTCGACCAATTTCAATGCCTCCGTGGCCGGTTACGGTTTTCTGGCGCTGGCTGTGCTGATCTTCGGCCAATGGAAACCTTGGCGTGTGTTTGCCGCTTCGCTTTTCTTTGGCGCGATGAAAACCATTTCGGCATCCTATTCTTCCATCGGACTGCTGCAGGGTTTCGGCATTTCCAGTGAAATTTATAAGATGATTCCCTATTTTGCCACCCTGATCGTCTTGGTCTTCTCCTCCAAAAATTCGCAGGCGCCGAAAGCCTCCGGTGAACCCTATGACCAGGGCGCCCGCTGATGCTGTTCGGGCGGGAGGCAAAAGGCATGACCGTATCGCTTTCTTCAGAGCAAGAAGAGACGATACGGTTTCTCTGCTTTCAATTTCCTTTTTTATGTGAGGAGCGCGCGATTCTCTTTTCGTGTTGGACTGCTCTGGCGGCAAAGCGCGGCAGGGCAGGAAACCCGTTTGGTGAAGGAGAAAGAAAAATATCTGCGGCAACGAAAGGAGCGGCTTGATCGCTCGAAAGACAGGAGAAATGAGGATGGCACTCAAAAAAGAAATCTACTGGCGTTCCAGTCTCTGGCATCATTTTATAACAAGTTTTGGCGATTGGGCAGGTCTGCTTTTCATCCGGGCCGCTCTGCTGCCGGCGATTTTCATTACGGCGGAATTGCTGCTGCTGCAATACTATCACTTTCTGGCCGGCTTATTGCCATTTCCCGAATTCTACCTGGGCTTGGCCGGCGCTGTTTGTTTTTTGGCGGCACTGGTCAGCGCCCGTTTGAGAATACCGGCGCTGACCGTCTTTTTACGCAATTGCGGCGGCGGACTGATCTGCCTGGCCGTTTTATGGCTGAGCGTTTTTCGCTTTGGTTTGGCGGCATTTTGGCTTCTGCCGGTGGATTTTATTTTTGGCGGCGGCGGCTCTTGGTCCGGCTCTGTTTATAATCTGCCCTGTCAGACGATTGCCCGCTGGCTCATCGGTGTGAAAAGTTTGCCGGTCGGCGGCGGCAGCGGAACATTGCCGGACTATTTCAGTTTTTTTGTGCTGAAACCGATCCAACAAGATGCGATTTATTGGGCGATTCCTGCCGCGGTACTGGGAGCTGTTCTTGTCATACTACTTCTCTATTTTTCGATTGTGGGTTGTTTTTTTCTGCCGCTGCTGCCTGCCATTGTTACCTATGCCTTTTTAAGAAAAGGTTGGAATCTGCTCATTTGAGCAGCCCACCGCGCCCTACCGGCGATGGGCTGTTCCCGTGAACAAAGTATGAATTCAACTCTTTTTAGTTGGGATCGCAAATTTCCTTATTTTTACTGAGAAGGAATCGAGTCGGACAGTGCGGAATATGATTAGATTGTAAGGAGGCGTATGATATGTCAATGAAACTAACCCGTGAACAGATCAATAAGATTATCGACGAATGTCAAAAACAAATCGCCAAGAATCCGAATAATAAAGAAGCGCACCATGATTTGGCTGTAGCCCGCATGGAAATCGGTCAATTTGACCTGGCTTTGCCTGGCTTTTTAAGGGCGATTGAACTGGATCCCCGCTTTGTCAGCGCTACCTATTTGGCAGGTGTCTGTTATGCGGAATTGAACCGCCCCGATGAAGCGGTGGAGATGTGGAAAAAAACCCTGGCCTTAAATAAACGGCATGATAACGCGCTCTACTTCATCGGTAAAATTTATGGAATGAAGGGCATGTGGGATATGGCCATTCATCAGTTCAATCAGGCCATCAAGGTGAATGATGAAATCCCGCAGTATTACCAGGCCCTGGCTGAAATGTATTTAGCCAAGGGAGAACTTCAGACCGCAGTGGAAAATTGGCAGAAAATTCTCACGCTCGATGAAAAAAATCTGCAGGCGCACGTTAATTTATGCGCCTGTTATCTGGATATGCATGATTTAGAAAAATCGGTCCTGCACGGCGGCATCGCCGTCAGCCTGGGTGCCGTCAGTCCTACGCTTTATTATGATTTGGCAATGGCTTATCTTTTTGCCGGGATGTATGAAGACAGCATCAAATATTTCCTGCTGGCGAAAGAAGGCGATGAAAAAGATATTCCAACCCGGCTTTCTTTGGGAGAAGCGTATA
>JAJFTT010000049.1 GCA_021372785.1 Negativicutes bacterium
TGTCGGGAAAACATTTTTTCAGATCCTGGACAATACCCAATTTTTCTCCGATGGCATCTAACAAATAAGTAGCTCCATAAAAGCAGCGGTTTGTCTCTAAACTGGGCACGGGCCCTCTTTTTCGGGGTGATTCTGCATCAACTGGTTTTTTTCTCCTCCCATCGGTAGGAACTATTTGACCGGTGGCAGTGTCAACTCTGCCAATAAGCGTTCTCCTGGCTCTGGATTGCTGCTTTTCCTTATCCCAATAAGAAATGGATTCGTAGGCATAAGTAATTCCGGAGCGCTTATCTTTTTGATGGATAATGGCTGCCATAATAGCGCCTCCTCGTTACGCCTATTATATAACATAACGATGCAAGATGCAACCTCTATTTTGAATCTTGATGATAACGGACTGTGAATTGTTTATAATCTGAAGATTATGCTTAAATTGTTAAGGTATTTTATTGGCTCGTTATGAGTTTACGGGAATGCAGGTGAGTTTAGCCCAGGGATCTGGATTGCTGCCGTGCAAGAGCGGAGACACTTTACACCGGTCAGCGGGTTTTACCGAAAAACAAGATATCACCGAATGCAATTTCACGCCTTACGGTGCTTAAACTTGAACGACGTGTTGAAGGGTATCAAACCTTCAGTCGGATTCAAGGATGGCCGGAGGTTTTTATATCTCCAGGTTCTCTGAGGGAAATGAGAAGGTTCAAACCGGAACCGGATACGATCTATTATCTTTCTATGGACGACCTGTGGTCGACGATTTCAAGCAGTTGATTGCCACGGCACCTCTTTGAGATCGTATCGTTACGGAGTTGGAGTTTGAACGGAAACAGTTGATGCAGCCAAATCTCATCAAGGTATTTTCTGCTGCTCAGATTATTTTGTTGGACAAAAACTGTCAGCAGGGAATCATCCTGCGGCAATCGTGGTTGTAAATAGTGAACTGCAGCTAACCTGCCGGACTCCTGGTCGGGCAGGTTAGCTGCAGTTCTTTCCGTATGACGGTTATCTTATTCGCTCGTATACCAGTTTGGCACGGTGCACGTGAAATTCTTGTAGTATTGCAGCACAGCTTCTCCCTGCTTTTGCATGACCTGAACCTGTTTCTCTCCAAAAGGGATTGCCCAGGCAATTGAGGAGAGTTGATTGCTGCCGATATAGAAGGCCAGCAGGGGGAAAAATTCAGCCGGCACCTTACCTTGAAAATATCCATCGATGCGGCCGCAGGCAAAGCGGGGACTGACAGCGACACACCAGGTGATGCGGTTAAATTCTTCATAAGGATCGCCGTAATCCAAACGATTGAAGTCGATGATGCCGATCTGATGCGCGGGCGTGATAATCAGGTTGCCGCAGTGGTAATCTCCATGCAGGAAACACTGCGGACGATTTGTCAATAGCTGAAAATTGTGCGTAAGGTAGTCGATAATTGCTGCGCCGCCGCGGAGTTTGACGGGACTATTGTTATAAATTTCCAGTCTGGTTTCGGTTTTGCGCTGAAAGTGTTGCTGCCAGGGAGGTTGGCCGGCAGGTGCCGGGATGCTGTGCAAGGCCGCCAGGGCTTCTCCGGCTTGCCAACCCAACTGATATTGTTCATTTTCGCTGAAAAGCGGCAGCCTGCTTTCCGCATCACTGCCTTCCAGCCAAGTCAATAAGGTATAGGGTCTGCCGTCTCCCAGCAGGCCAAAATCAAGCGGTCGGCTCATCCGAATGCGCAGATGTTGCATCGCCCTGAGCGCCTGATAATCCTTTTCTTTTGCTTCCTTTTCTGCCGCCGGTGAAATACGCAGCAGCATTTTCGTATGTTCTTTGGTTGTGACGACAAATTTCTGATCACGCGACCAACCCTTCTGCAAAGGCGTCAGAGCAAGCCAAGCGTCGGAGCCGGGAATGTCCGATAGGAATTTCTGCATGATCTGCCTCCTAGTGCGGTTCAATCCGACGCAGGATCGTGACCTGCATCTCGGTGTGGCTGACCGGATCATAGGTAATCTGCAGCAGGTAGCCGTAGCCCGGCTGCGGCTGCCATTGACCGTAATTTTGCTGACCGGGAAACCAGCGCAGCAACAGGCTGGCAATGATGCCGCCATGCGTTACCAGAAGCGCCGTTTTCGTTCCGGCAGCAGCGCAGGCTGCGGCAATCTGCTGCATCCCCCGCAAAGCACGCCGCATAAACTGCGTTCGGTTCTCACCATGGGGAGGAGAAATCTCGCCGATATCATCGTTGACCCAATCGGTGTAGTCGGCGCGATCCTGCAGCTGTTGATGGCTGAAGCCTTCATAATCGCCAAAATCATACTCACGCAAGTCGCTGAGCAGGATCGGCGTCAGGTTGGGGACCAAAATGGCAGCGGTTTCCACGGCACGCCGCATGCTGCTGCAGAAAACCTGTTCCACCGGCGGATAAACACCGGCGGCAGTGGCTGCCTGCAGCAATTGCCGGCCGCTGGCAGCCAAAGGCAGATCGGTCTGACCACAGAAAAGATGCCGGAGATTGGCCTCGGTTTTGCCGTGCCGCAGCAAGACTAACTGAAAGGTATGTTTCATGGTTTCAACCTCGTCGGTAAGCCGCAGAATAAACGGTAGACTTCAGTTGCTTGTTGGCTGAGATACTGCAGGCAGCGGCCATTGTCTTCGCGCCATTGCCGCTCCAGCGCATCGGTAGGCACGATACCGCTGCCGATGTCGTCAAAAATCAGGATTTTATCCTGCCAAACAGCCTGATGCTCTTCAAACCAACGCAGCGGATCCGTGTTTTCCCGGCGCAGTTGATAAACAAGAGTGTGCAGCTGCTGCCAGATTTTCTTCGAAGCATCAGGAGAAGTGTCCGCTGCGCTGCAGGTAAAGCAATCCTGCGGCTGTAAGCCAAATTCGCTGCAGGCAAACTGCAATTTACCCTGATAAGCGCCGCCAAAGATTAAGATCATCATTTGTCACTCCTAGTAAAATAGATGCACCAGACAGGCGAAGCCAAAGAAAGCGCCTGTCTCACAGAGCGTCAGAGCATAACCGGAGAGGTCACCGGAAATACCCCCCAATTGTCTGATGGCTTTCTGCAAGGGCAAAAGGAAGCAGCCGGTTTGCAGCAGCAGCAGCAGGAAAGCGAGCGGACCGCAGTATATAAAGGCAATGACCAGACTAACACCAAACAAGAAAAGCAGCAAATCGGCCTGCCTGGCTCCGTTCCCTTTTTGGAAGAAAACCGCCAGGCTGCTGTTAGGCAAGGCGGGACAGCGCAACAGCGCAATGGCTGTCAGCAGGCGCGAGGTGAAGGGAATCCACAAGAACAGCCAATAAGGCGGCCGGTCTGACAGACAGACAACAGCGGCAGCCAGCTGGAAACTGAACAAGCAGGCGAGAGAGATAACCGCAAAGGCGCCGGTATGCGGATCTTTCAGGATGCGCAGCTGCTCCGCTCTGTCACGCCGGGAGAGGAGCGCGTCGCTGGTATCCATAAATCCATCCAGATGGAGAAAGCCGCTGCTAAACCAGGGGAAAAGCGCCATCAGCACCGCCTGCAGCGGTAAGGGCAGAGACAGCAGCAGCAAAGCACGGTAGAGCAGCCACCAGAGACCACCCAGCAACAAACCGGTCAGCGGCAGCAAGCGCAGCACATAGACCGCGGCGTCTTCCTGCCAGACGTTTTTCAGAAAAGGCAGATTGGTGAACATGCCCAGATTCATCAGCCAAGCCTGCCGGATGCGTTTGATCATCGCAAAGCCTCCCAAAGCGAGCTGCCTTTGTGGCAAATCAGCTGGCCATACTGCGCTTCCAGGACCAGATCGGCGGCTGCTGCCATGCGGCAGTGCAGTTTGCCCAGCATGGCGCGGTAGTGTTCGGTTTCTTCCGCAAAAAAGCGGGCTTCCGAGAAGACATCGTTGGAGACGGTCACACTGTGCCGCAGGCCGGAACTGAGTGTTTGCCATTGCCAAAACAGGTGATCGCCGCTTTGCCAGTCCGGCGGCCAATTGCGGAAGGTGGCATTGGCCAGCAGCGTCGTCATGCAGTCGATCAGCACCACCGCTGCAGGAGACAAAACACCGAAAGCCTGTTGGATCTCAAAGGGATATTCCAGTGTTTCAAAACCCAAGCCCTGCCGTTCGCGCAGATGACGGGCGACCCGAGCTTCATCCTCCCGATCCATTGGCTGCATGGTAGCCAGATAATAAAGCGGAGCGGCATCCGGGCGGGCAAGCCGGACGGCGAGTTGCTGTGCCTGCAGGGATTTTCCGCTTTTACTGCCGCCGCAAAGTAAGATACGCATCGACCTCAGTCCTTTTCTGTGGCGCTGCCGAGACTTTTCTTATAATCTTCTTCATTGAGTAAAGAATTGTCAAAGGTGAGCATTTCGTTGATGATCAGCAAGGCAGCATCAATCAGCTGCATGGCCAGCGGGCAGCCGCTGCCTTCTCCTAAACGCATGTTCAGCTGCAGCATGGGCTGCAGCCCAAGATAAGCGGCGCCTTTCAGGAAGCCCGGCTCGGCGGAAGCATGGGAAGGAAACATGTACTCCCGTGCCAGCGGCGCTGCTTTGACTGCCAAAACGGCAGCGGTCAGGGAAATAAAGCCGTCGATGATGACCGGCAGGCGGTAGTAAGCGGCGCCCAGAAATAAACCGGTCAGCGCGGCCAGATCGAGACCGCCGACCTTCGCTAAAATATCGAGGTAATTTTCCCGGTCCGGTTGATGCAGCCGGAGGGCGGCGCTCAGCACGTGTTTTTTTTTGGCGAACGCCGCATCGCTCAAACCGGCGCCGCGGCCGACGGATTCTTCGGCAGTCAAGTCCAGTGCTGCCATCATACAGGCGGCGGAACTGGAGGTATTGCCGATACCGACTTCTCCGCTGCCGAGCAGTTGATAACCCTGCTCAAAGGCATATTGAGCCTGTTCGAAACCGATTTCCACGGCGCGTTCGGCAATGTCCGGCGGCATCGCCGGCATGACCGCAAAATTGGCCGTACCTGGCATTAATTTGCAGTTGAGGACCCTGCTGCTGGCCACCGGGCCGATAATACCCAGATCCAGCAGGCGAAGGTCCGCTTTCGCCTGTTTGCAAAGCAGATTGATGGCGCAGTTATCGGTATTGCCGTAGTAAGTCATCAGCAGATTGGTGAAATTTTGCGGTGCGGAAGCGATGCCTTCGGCATAAATGCCGTTATCGGCTCCAAACAAAACATGCAGCTTACGCGGCAGGCTATTCTGAACGCGGCCGGTGATACCGGCCAGGCGGATGCTGATTTCTTCCAGACTGCCAAGACTGCCCGGTGGTTTGACCAGACTGTCTTGGTAACGCTGTGCCAACTGCATGGCGGTTTGGTTGAGCGGCTGGATCTCTTGCAGTAAACCGGTATATTTCATTTCAGAATCCCCTGATCTTTATTTTGCAGGATCGGTTTCTGCCAAGCCGGATCTTCAACGGGATAGTCGAGGCGGAAATGCACACCGCGGCTTTCTTTGCGTTCATAAGCGCCTGCCGTCACCAGCTTGGCGGTGGTCAGCATCGACTGCAGCTCAATAGCGTCTTTCAATTGTGCCGGCGTCGTGGCTGCCGCTTCCGCCAGTTGCTGCTGTAAATCAGCAATCACTGCTATGGCTTCCTGTAATCCGGCTGCGCTGCGCAAAGGTCCTGCCAGACGATCCATGGTCTGATTCAGCTGACGGCGCAAATCCGCCGGCCGCACTCGTGCGTTGTTGCCGGTCAGCGTCGTGCGTTGACTGTGCAGGCTGCCGGTAAGACAATTTTGATGTTCTTTGGCGTAATTACCGGCATTCTTACCCGCTTTCAGGCCAAAGTAGCTGATATTGGTCAGGGCATTACCACCGATCCGATTGGCGCCGTCGATTCCTCCGGTTACTTCACCACAGGCATAGAGACCGGCAAGACCGGTTTCGCATTCGGTATTGATCACAACCCCACCGCTCATATAATGCACCAGCGGGTGGATACGGACTGGCTTTTGGGTAAAGTCATGTTCCGGTCGATTCAGTTTTAAAATTCCCCTGTAACGCCGCTGCCACTGGCCATCTGTCAGCTTTTCCAAATGCAGCAACGGCGCGTCGCCATCCTGCCACTTTTGGGCGATCGCAATGGAGGTGCGGTCGCGGGCGTATAAATTGCCTTCCCGTCCCGAAGCGATACCCCAGCTGAGCAGCAGATTTTTCAAAAATTCCGCGCCGCTGCGGTCGGTAAACGGTGCATCGTCAATCACCCCCAAATCGATAAACCACATGGGCAGAGCTTCTTCCGCCAAACCCATAGGATAAAACTGTACAAATTCCATATCACGAAAAGGCAGCCCCAACTCGTACAGCAAATGATATCCGTCACCGGTGGTGGTCAGCGGATTGTTGGTACGTCCGTACGTACGGCCGCCGCCGCCGGTTGCTACCACAAGAGAGGCGCAGCGGAGCAGTTGCTTTTGTCCGTTTCTCAGGTTGAGCACGGCAGCGCCGCAGACATGGTCTCCCTGCAGCAAAATTTCATAAACGGTTTGTTCGGCTAAAAAGTCCACGCCTTTTTCGATACAAGCTTGCAATAACGGCAGAGTCATCCCCATACCGCCAACCATAGCGTTGGGAGCGTAAGCGCCGACGCTTGCGCCGTTGGCATGCACTTTCATCCGCATACCGTATTGCTGCAGGTTGAGTACCGCCAGCGGACCTTCCCGGCAATAAAGATCGAGCAATTCCGGGTTATTGATCCGGCGTCCGATTTCGCGCGTTTTATCGCGGTGACTTTGCCAGGCTGTGCCCGGTCCGGCAAAACTGAAGCCGCCGCCGGCAAAGGCGGTGCAATTGGCCTTGCCGGCTGCCGTCTTGCTGATCAGTAAAACGGAAGCCCCCTGTTCCCGGGCGGCAATGGCAGCGCACAGACCGGCGCCGCCGCCGCCGATGACAATGACATCATAAAAAGACTGCATGAGTTCGCCTTCTTTCTTTTCTTTCGGGTCGTTTTCGTGTCCTATTATGACATACTTTTACGGAATGAGCAACGTCTGATGTTGCCATTCCGGATTCGCATCGAAAATTTACTAAAGATTTTCAGACGCGGCAGAGAGCAAAATCTTCATTGTCTGTACAAGGAGAAAGCTTTGATTGCGTCGAAAGTAAAACAGATTGTGGGAAAGAAGACCCCGACGGCAATTGGTTTTTTACCGGTAAATCAAAAAGGAGAATGGAAAAATGACGAATCAGGAAGTCGCCCGCCTGGCAGATCAGTTTCAGCCCCGCCTGGTGGACCTGCGGCGGCAAATTCATAGGCACCCGGAACTTGGCTTTCAGGAATTCAGGACCGCGGCGCTGGTTGCGGATACCTTAGAAGGCTGCGGTCTGGAAGTCACGCGTAACGTAGCCAAAACAGGTGTTGTCGGTTTGCTGCGCGGCGGTGCCGAAGGCCCTACCGTGGCTTTGCGGGCCGATATGGATGCATTGCCCATCCAGGAATTGAATGAGACCGAGTATCAGTCGCAGCAAGCCGGTGTGATGCATGCCTGCGGTCATGATGTACATACGGCTTGTTTGTTGGGAGCGGCAATGATTTTGGCGGAGCTCAGGCAACAAATCAGGGGCAATGTTAAGTTCATTTTTCAGCCTGCCGAAGAAGGACCCGGCGGCGCACTGCCGATGATTGCGGCTGGTGTGTTGGAAAATCCCAAAGTCGATTACATTTTCGGCGCCCATGTTTGGCACGATCTGCCTGCCGGCAGCATTGCTGCCCAGGCCGGTCCGATCATGGCTGCACCGGACAACTTCACAATTACCATCATCGGACGGGGCGGACATGGTGCGCAGCCGCATCTGTGTATCGACGCGCTGGCGGTTGCCGTACAGTTCATCAGCGGATTGCAGCAGATTGTCAGCCGCAGAACCAATCCGTTCGATCCGGTTGTGCTGACCATTGGTCAGATGACCGCCGGTGTGCGCGGCAATGTGATTGCCGAACAGGCTGTGCTGAACGGGACCTTACGGACTTTGAATAAAACAACACAGGCCAATTGTCAAAAATGGATGCAGGAACTGCTGGCGGCTACCTGCTCTGCTTTTGGCGCGCGCTATACGCTGGAATATACCGAACAGTATGATCTGACCTCCAGTGATGCCGCTTTGACCAAACAGCTGATTGCTTCTGCCGTGTCCGTCTTGGGCAGCGATCACGTGATCACGCAGCTGGAACCTTCGATGGGCGGAGAAGATTTTTCCTTTTTTATGCGGGAGATTCCGGGCGTTTATTACCGCCTGGGTATTGCTGACAGCGAAAAAGGTCTTTATCCCATACATCATAACCGTTTCGATGTCAATGAAAACGCATTGGCAACAGGAGCGAAGGTGATGGCGCAGGTTACCTTGGACTTATTAAAATAAAGGGGTGCTTTTCCATGGATAAGATGATTCTGACACCCGGACCGGTAGAGGTTGCCGAGCCGGTCCGTTTCGCGATGGCCAAACCCATTCTCAATCCGGATCTCGATCTGGACTTTTTTGACTTTTACGAAAACTTATGCGGCAAATTGAAAAAACTGCTGCACACGCAAAACGACGTGCTGGTGCTCAACGGCGAAGGCATTCTGGGGCTGGAAGCGGCCGTGGTCAACCTGGTGCAGCCCGGTGAGACGGTTTTAGTCTTGGACAACGGCTTTTTTGGACGCGGTTTTGCTGATTTTGTCACCGGCTGCGGCGGCAAGGTCGTCTTTCTCAGCAAGGATTATAACGAAGCGATCACAGCGGAGGAAATCAGGCAGGCGCTGATTGAGCACCCGGAAATCAAAGTGGCAACCATGGTGCATTGTGATACGCCTTCCGGTATGTTAAACCCGGTGGGAGAACTGGCGCGGGTTTGCCGTGAGAGAGGCGTAATATCCGTGGTGGACGCGGTTGCTTCCATGGCAGGGGAAAAGATCGAACTCGATGACTGGCAGATTGACATCGTGATCGGCGGTTCGCAGAAAGCGCTCTCGGCGCCTCCCGGTCTGACCATTCTGGCGATCTCTCAGCAGGCCTGGCAGAAAATGCTGGAACGCGAAATTCCTTACGGCGGTTATTATTTAAATTTGGTCACCTGGAAAAACGGTTGGCTCGCCGGTACTAAAGAATTCCCCTATACCATGCCGATTTCCGATTTGTACGCTTTGGAGGAAGCCGTAAACCGCGCCCTGGCGGAGGGAGAAGGTCTTTATGCGCGTCATCGCATGGTCGCATCCGCCGTACGTGAGACCTTGAGCCGCGCCGGTTTTCAACTGATGCCGCGGCAGGATTGCCGGGCGGTGACTGTGACAGCCATCATGGTGCCGCTGGGTATCGATGATGAACGGTTTCGGCGTCAGCTCTGGAAAAAGTACGGTGTGATGATTGGCGGCAGTTGGGGAAGTCTGGCCGGCAAAGTTTGGCGCATCGGTCATATGGGGGAAGGTGCCCGTCCCGAGAAACTATTCCGCTTCTTTGATGCTTTTGAAAAAAATCTGCGCGATTTCAAGCGCGAACCCTATCCGATGGCCGCCGTTTTTGCGGAGCTTTATCAGGAAAGTGAAATTTGATTGCAATGACCATGATAAGAGGTGAAGCCCTTGCACGTCTTTAACCTGGCACGGCCGCAGCCGGGAGAACCGACGCAGAAACAATTGCGCCGGAATATTTTCCGCATGATCTGGCCGGTGACCATCGATTCCGTGCTGCAAATGACGGTCGGTATGGTGGCGACGGCCATGGTAGGACGACTCGGAGCTACTGCCATCGGTGCAGTCGGACTTTCCTCGCGTCTGACCCAAATCAGTTGGGCGCTGTTTGCCGGTATTGCCACCGGTGTGACCGTTTTGGTCGCCCGCTGCGTGGGAGCCAAACAGATTGAAGAAGCCAGAAAAATCGCTTATCAGGGCCTGATCAGCGCTCTGATTCTCATTGCCGGGATGACTGCGGTCAGTTTTGTCTTTGCCGAACCTTTTTTACGCAGTATGAATGTCGATGGAGAATTACTGGCTGCCTGTTTGCAGTATTTGAGTATTGCTTTGTTTACACTGCCCTTGATCGCCGTGATTCAGATCAGCGGCGGCATTATGCGCGGCATGGGGGATACAAAAATCCCTATGCTGGTTTCCCTGGCTGTCAATTTGGTCAATGTAGGCGGCTGCTGGCTGTTGATCTACGGCAATCTTGGCTTCCCGGCGCTTGGTATCCGCGGTGCGGCCATTGCCTCTCTGTTTGGACAGGGTATCGGCGCCATTCTGGCGCTCACTGTAATTTTTCTGCCCATTTCCAAACTGCAATTAAAAAAAGAGGATATCGGACCGCTGAACTTCAAAGAAATCAAACGCATCATGCGTATCGGCATCCCCAGTTCCGCCGGTGATTTATTCTGGCAGATGGCTTCCATCGTGATGACGGGGTTGATTGTCACTTTCGGCACGGTACCGTTAGCGGCGCATAACCTGGGAATGCAGGCGGAAGGGATCTCCTACATGCCGTCCATTGGCTTAACCATCGCCGCGACCGCTTTTGTCGGTCAGAGCCTGGGCGCGAAAAACCTGAATCTCACCAAACGTTATATTCAGGAAATTTTCCTCTGGGCATTGCTGTTTTGCTCGTTTGCCTCGTTGTTGCTGATTTTCGGCGGCCGATTCTTGCTTTCCCTGCTGACGGACGATCAGGAAGTGATCACCTTAGGCGCCAAATATCTGTTTCTGATGGGATTCTGCCAGATTCCACTCGATATGGCAGGTGTGATCAACGGTGCGCTCAAAGGAGCCGGCGACACCAAGTGGGTGATGTATATCCAGGCCATTGGCATGTGGCTGCTGCGCATCCCGCTGTCCTATGTCTTAGGCAAATACTTGGGTTTTGGTATCATGGGTGTCTGGTGGGCGATGACCATCGATTTGTTTGTGCGTTTTATTCTGGTCGTTCTGCGCTATGCGCAAGGGAAATGGCAGACGATGGAGGTTTAGACGGAGCGATTGCCAATGTTTTGTCCGGGCTGCCGCGTTTGCTGCAACGGAGGATTCCAGATTCACTGAAATAACAAGAGGAGGAAACAAAAATGTATTGCAGAGATTTTATGATCGACCGTAAGGAAGTTATCTCGGTCACGGAGGATTACAGTTTGGCGAATACCCTCAAACGGATGGATTTGTACGGCTTCCGCGCCTTGCCGGTTTCCAATTACGGACGCTTTGTTGGTGTGGTTGATATGTTTGATATTTACCAGCATATTTATATCAAGCGTGATGTGGATTTGGAAAAGGCCCTGGTCCGCGATGTCATGCATACGGATGTGGCTTATGTCAATGGCACCGATGTGATTGAAGTCGCCGCCAAATTGCTGACGCAGCAGCGCGTTATGTTTCTGCCCGTGCTGCAGGATGATACCAAGGACCAGTTTATGGGCATCCTGCCGGTTAATCGCTTGATGAAGATTTTTATGTCCTCGATTGGCATGGACTATCAAGGTAACCGGATTACGGTTTGTCTGAGCAATGAAAAAGGGGAATTGGCACGCCTGCTGCGTCAATTGGTGCGCGCCGGTGCCAATATTGAAGGTTTGGTACCAATTCATATGCCGGAACTGGGGGATGATCAGCAGCTGCGGGTGATTGTCAAATTTGATGGCGATATGGAACGGGTGGAATTGGCCTGCCAGGATGCCAACATCAAGATTTTAACCAAGAATGTCAGCTAAACCGAACTAGAGCCAGCGCTGAACCGGGCGTTATCAGGGCTGTCTCAAAAGTGGGCAGGCAGCAGTCTTTATTAAGCGGAGCAGAATACCGTTCAAAGGAGGTGGAGCCGTGGGAGAACAAACAAATGAATTGGTGCAGTTTTGTCAGCAATTGAAAGACGCCTTACCGCAAACTTGCGAAGTAGAGCATCTGACCGCCGATCTGGAGACGCGTCGCTGGCATTTGGTTTTACAGGGGCTGAACGATCTGTCAGCGCGTCGGCGCTGTGAAAGCGAGTTGAAGCAGGTGATCGGCAGCCGCTGGCAGATTGTTATTACCTGGCTGGAAGCGGAACAGAGTCCGGTCAGTTCGGAGTCTTTAGCCAATGAAAGCGAAGAACCACCCTGGTCAAGAGAAGAAGAACAAACGCAGGCGATCAGCGAGGCAGAAGACGCCGCACTGCCGCAACAAGTTGTGCCTAAAACGGCGTTTATGGCGGTTGACGACAGCAATATGGATGAAACCGGTGATCCAATGACATTGGAGCAAGAACCTTTTTTTGAAGACAATGCGCTGGAAGAGGAAGTTCCCTGGCAGCCTGTCACCAAAATTGACCGGACGGCAAGCGATGCCTCCGCTGAATTTCGCCGTAAGCGGGACGAAGAAATCCGGGCGGAAGTAGATAAAGTGCGCAAAGAAGCGAGTCAGGCTGTCTTGCATCCGGTTTCGGCAGCGGCAAACTATCTGGGAAAGACGATCATGGAGGTCGCCGTTCCTCTGAAAAAAATAGAGGAAAGCCCCTATCTGCAAACCATTCAGGGTCAGATCTTTGCTCTGGAAAAACAGGCGCTGCGCAATGGTCAGACGGTTTATAAATTCGATCTTTATGACGGCAGCGATTCCCTCACCGTCAAAGCGTTTATTCGGGACAGTACCAACAGTAATTACAATAACAATAATGCTTATCAGAGCAGCCGCAATAAGCAGCAGTCTCAGCGCATGGATGATTTAAAACTGGGAACCTGGGTCAAAGTCAGCGGCAAAGCAGCCGCCGATCGTTTTGAGGATAACGAAGTCACGATGAGCGCCGAGGCCATCAATGATACCGAAGCGCCGCCCAATAAACGCCATGACACAGCGACAGCAAAACGAGTGGAGCTGCATGCGCATACCAATATGAGCAGCATGGATGCCTTGTGTGATGTGACTGCTCTGGTCAAACGGGCGGCTGAATTTGGTCATCAAGCCATTGCCATTACCGATCACGGTGTGCTGCAGGCGTATCCGGATGCGGCGGCGGCGGCGAAAAAATATGGCATAAAAATCATTTATGGCTGTGAAATTTACCTGATTGATCGTCTGGAAGATCGCAAATATCATCACTGTGTCGTTTTGATCAAGGACAAAGCCGGCTTAAAAGAAATGTACAAGCTGACCAGCAAGGCGCACCTGGAAAACTTTTATAAACGTCCCCGCGTCTTGCGGCAGGATCTGCAGGCAGTGCGGCAGCATTTCCTGATCGGGTCCGCCTGTGCCTACGGGGAAGTCTATGAGGCGCTGATCGAAGGTTTCGAAGGGGATTTCAGCCGGGCACGGGCAACCGCCAAAGAATTGGCGCGGTTTTATGATTATCTGGAAATCATGCCGGTCGGCCATAATGCTTTCGCTATCCAGAATGGTCAGGTTGCCGACGAAAACGGACTGCGGCAGATCAACCGAACCCTTTGGGAAATCGGCAAGGAATTAGAGAAGCCTGTGGTCGCTACTTCGGACGTACATTTTTTGGATCCGGAGGATGTCATCTTCCGCGATATTTTACAGGCTGGTCAGGATTATGAAGCGGATGAATCCAAACCGCTCTTATATTTTCGCACCACAGAAGAAATGCTGGCTGAATTTCCGGACTGGCCTGCCGAAGAAGTAGAGGAATTGGTGATCGGCAATGCGCAGATGCTTGCGGCTGCCGTCGAATCTTTCGATCCCATGCTGCATAAGCTCTATCCGCCAAAGATTCCGGGAGCGGCCGAGGAACTGCAGCGCATTACCTATGAAACGGCGCATGCCATGTATGGTGATCCTTTGCCGCAAAATGTGGCGGACCGCATCAAATGGGAACTCGACTGTATCATCGGTTACGGTTATGCCGTTAATTACTACATTGCCTATCGCTTGGTTAAGAAATCGATGGAAGACGGTTATTTGGTGGGTTCGCGCGGTTCGGTCGGCTCCTCCCTGGTGGCGACGCTGACCGGGATCACGGAAGTCAATCCTCTCTCGGCGCACTATCGCTGTCCCAGGTGCAGATATTCCGATTTCTCACATGAAAAAGAATATGACTGCGGTGCGGATATGCCGGATATGTCTTGCCCGAAATGCGGCGAACCATTGCTGAAGGAGGGTTTCAATATCCGTTTTGAAGTCTTCATGGGCTTTGCCGGCGATAAGATTCCGGATATCGATTTGAATTTTTCCGGTGAATATCAGGCGCAGGCGCATAAATACACCGAAGAACTGTTCGGCAAAGAATTTGTTTTCCGCGCCGGCACCATTTCTACCGTAGCTGAGAAAACCGCTTACGGCTTTGTCCTGAAGTATATGGAGAAAACCGGCAATAAGCTGCGAAAAGCGGAAATCAATCGCCTGGCGCTGGGTTGCAGCGGTGTGAAACGCACGACGGGTCAGCATCCCGGCGGTTTGATGATTGTGCCGAACGATATGGATATCCATGACTTTACCGCGGTGCAGCATCCGCCGGGCAAAGACGGTGTCGATACGATCACCACTCATTTCACTTACACCGCCATCCATGACAATCTGCTGAAACTCGACCTGCTCGGGCATGATGATCCGACGATTCTGCGCCATTTGCAGGTGCTGACCGGTTTGGACGTCCGCAAGGTCCCTTTGGATGATCCGGAAACCATGGGTTTATTTACCGGCACAGAGACGCTCGGCTTAAAACCGGAGGATATCGATTCCGAAACAGGTACTTTTGGTGTACCGGAATTTGGAACCACTTTCACCCGGGGCATGTTGATGGATGCCAAACCGAAATATATATCGGATCTGATCCGGCTTTCCGGCTTCTCACACGGCACCGATGTCTGGGCGGGCAATGCCAGAGAATTGATTGTCAATCAGAATGTGCCGCTCTCCGAAGCGATTTCCACGCGGGATTCCATTCTGCTTTATTTGACCGCAAAAGGCTTGGCGAACAAAACAGCCTTTCAAATCATGGAGGCGGTACGCAAGGGCAAAGGTTTAAAGCCGGAAGAAGAAGAAATCATGCGGGAACATCACGTTCCGGAATGGTATATTAACTCCTGCCGTAAAATTCAATATCTTTTTCCCAAAGCGCATGCGGCTGCTTATGTCTTGTCCGGCTTTCGCATCGCCTGGTTTAAAATGCACCGCCCGGCCGCTTTCTATGCCGCTTATTTTACGGTGCGTGCCGCCGGTACCTATGATGCCGATCTGGTCAGCAAGGGAATCAATGCCGTGCGCGGCGAGATAGTCAACATCAAGCGCAAAGGCAATGAAGCGACGGCCAATGAGAAAAGCATGCAGACGCATCTGGAACTGACGCTGGAAGCAATGTGCCGCGGCATCAAATTTGAAAAAGTAGATCTCTATCGTTCGGATGCCACTGAATGGCTGATCCTGGACGAAGCAACCCTGCTGCCGCCGCTTTCTGCCTTGCAGGGGATCGGCGCCAATGCGGCCGCAGCCATCGTGGCGGCCCGGGCGGAAGGGGAATTTACCTCGGTTGAAGATCTCGCCGTGCGCGGCCGCGCCAATAAAACCGTCATCGAAACGCTGCGGCTGCACGGCTGCCTGGGTCAGTTAAGTGAAACAGATCAATTGACACTATTTTAAAGAGGAGGCGATCCCAGTGGAACAGACTAAAATTGAACGCTTGAATCAGCTTGCCAAAAAAGCAAAAGCAGAAGGTTTAACAGAAGCGGAATTGGCGGAACGCGATCTGCTGCGCAAGCAATACATTGCAGCCTACCGCAGTAACCTGGAGGCACAATTGGAAAATATTGTGGTGCTCAAACCGGACGGCAGCCAGGAAAAATTGCCGAAAAAGGAAAAGTAGGAACCGCCAGACTGCCCTGCAGCGATGATAGAGCAAACAGGAAGCACAAAGGAGAGGATTTCATATGGAGCCTGCGCATATTGTCTGTTTAAGGAAATCAGGATTAACCATTGATGACGTCGTTCGGGTAGCCCGTGAGCATGCGAAAGTTGTTCTGGCGGATGAAATGGTGGACTTAATCAATACTTCACGTCGGATGGTCGATAAAATGATCGCCGAGCAGCGTGTTGTCTATGGAATCACCACCGGATTCGGCAAATTTGCTACAGTACCCATCGGTCCGCAAGATATACAGGATTTACAAAAAAACCTGATCATGAGCCATGCGGTTGGGGTGGGCGATCCTCTGCCGGAAGATGTTGTGCGAGCTATGATGTTATTGCGGGCCAATTCCCTCAGCCGGGGTTATTCCGGAATTCGCTTAAGCACGGTGCAGGCTTTGTTGGATGCGCTCAATGCCGGCCTTCATCCCGTCATACCGGAAAAAGGTTCTCTCGGTTCCAGCGGTGATTTAGCGCCGCTGTCGCACATGATCCTGCCTCTGCTGGGCATGGGAGAGGCGATTTACCAGGGTCAGCGCCTGAGCGGTGCCGCCGCCTTGGTCGCTGCCGGTCTGCAGCCGATTGTTCTAGAAGCCAAAGAAGGGCTCGCATTGAATAACGGCACCCAGTGTATGACAGCTATTTCTGCCTTAACCATTGCCGATGCCGAGGAGTTGCTGCGGGTTGCCGATCTGGCTGCTGCTTTAACCATGGAGAGCTTAAATGGTATTCCCGGCGCCTTCGACCCGCGCATCCAGGCGGTGCGACCGCATCCCGGGCAAATGGAAACTGCAGCGATCTTGCTGTCACATTTGCAGGGTTCGCAATATACCGCTGCCAATGACCACCCAAGAGTGCAGGATGCTTATGCCCTGCGCTGTATCCCGCAGGTGCATGGCGCCATCCGCGATGCCATCGCTTATGTCAAAACAGTCATTGAGACAGAAATTAACAGTGTAACCGATAACCCTCTGATTTTCTGCGACACGGAAGAGGCGATTTCCGGCGGAAATTTCCATGGCGAACCGATTGCGCTGGCTATGGATTTCTTAGGGATCGCAATCTCGGAATTAGCGAACATTTCCGAACGCCGCTTGGAACGCATGGTGAATCCTGCTTTATCCAACGGACTGCCGGCTTTCTTGATTGAAAATGGCGGCGTCAACTCCGGCTTTATGATCGTGCAGTATTCTGCCGCTTCGCTGGTTTCGGAAAACAAGGTGCTGGCGCATCCGGCCAGCGTCGATTCGATCCCCAGTTCAGCCAATCAGGAGGATCATGTTTCGATGGGAACGATTGCTGCCCGCAAAGCGCGCGAAATCCTGGAGAACGCCACCCATGTTCTCTCCATGGAATTGATGGCAGGTTGTCAGAGCGTGGATTTGCGCGGCAAAAAGCAGCTCGGACATGGTACGCAGCCGGTCTATCAGGCAATCCGCGCCAAGGTGACTTATTTGGAAAAAGATCGCGTCATGTATGAGGATCTGGCGGCCATTACGGCGCTGATCAAAGCAAAGCAGTTGGGCTCTCCGGCTGCGCATGGCCAAACTGGCGAACAGGAGTGATGGAAGATGGCTCAAATAGTTGAGTGTATCCCGAATTTTTCAGAAGGACGCCGACCCGAAGTGATTGAGGCGATTCTCGATGAAATCCGTTCTACACCGGACTGTGAATTATTGGATTCTGAATCGGATGCTTCCCATAATCGTACCGTGGTGACCTTTACCGGCACGCCGGAAGCGGCTCTCGAAGCTGCCTTCAAGGCGACGCGCAAAGCAGCCGAATTGATCGATCTGCGCCGTCATACCGGCGAGCATCCCCGCATGGGTGCGACCGATGTGATTCCTTTCGTGCCGGTCAGCGGTATGACGATGAAAGACTGTGTGAAATTAGCCAATCAATTAGGCCGGCGCATCGCGGAGGAGCTGCAGATTCCGGTTTATTTATATGAAAATGCAGCCACCCGACCGGAGCGAAAGAATCTGGCGGAGATCCGCCGCGGACAGTTTGAAGGTTTACTGGAAGAGATTAAAAAACCGGAGCGCAAGCCGGATTTTGGTCCGCAGGTGATGCACCCCACAGCTGGCTGTGTCGCAGTGGGTGCCCGCAAACCGTTGGTCGCGTTCAATGTCAATCTGGCAACCGACGATTTGGCAATTGCCAATGCCATTGCCAGAAAAATCCGCGGTTCTTCCGGCGGTTTTATGCATGTCAAAGCTTTGGGTGTGCTGTTGGAAGAGCGCCGGCAAGTGCAGGTTTCGATGAATCTGGTTGATTATCAGAAGACATCGGTTTATCATGCTTTTGAATTTGTCAAAAGAGAGGCGGCCCGCTACGGAGTCGGTGTGGTCGGTTCGGAAATCATCGGATTGCTGCCGATGGAAGCTTTAATGGAGGCGGCGGTCTGGTATTTGCAGGTGGAGAATTTCAAACCGGAGCAGGTATTGGAAAAACAAGTCTACCGCTTCTAGCGTTTTTGGAGGATCAAGATGGACTTTATTTTACACAATATCGGCACGCTGGTCAGCTGTGCCGGGCATGGCAGTGAACCCATTACAGGAGAAGCGCTGCAGGATGCGGGCGTTCAATCCGGCATGGCAGTGGCGGTCAAGGACGGTTTGATTTACGAAGTAGGCAGAGAAAAGGCGATTTTAACTTTGGCCGATGCCAGGACAAAGCTAGTGGATGCCGAAGGGCGGCTCGTGATGCCCGGTTTCGTCGATCCGCACACGCATTTGGTCTATGCTGGTGACCGTGCGCACGAATGGGCTCTGAAACAGCAGGGGGTAGCTTATCTGGAAATCCTCAGACAAGGCGGCGGCATCCTGAACAGCGTGGCCAAAACCCGCGCCGCCGGCAAGCAAGCGCTGAAGCAGCAGACAGCCAGGCGTCTGCAGGGAATGCTGCAGGGAGGCATTACCACCGTGGAAATCAAAAGCGGTTACGGCTTGGACCTCGAGCACGAGCTGCTGCAGCTGCAGATCATGGCGGAATTGAACGGGGAACAGGCGATGGATATCGTTCCTACTTTCATGGGAGCCCATGCCACTCCAACGGAGTATCTGCAGGATCCGGGCGCCTATGTTGATCTGGTCATCAATGAAATGCTTCCCGCTGTAGCCAAGCAAGGCATTGCCCGCTTCTGCGATGTGTTTTGCGAAACGGGTGTTTTCAGCCCGGCCGATGCCAAACGCATCCTGTTGGCCGGAATGCAGTACGGCTTACGTGCTAAGGTGCATGCCGATGAACTGGCGGTGAGCGGCGGCTCCGCTTTGGCGGCGGAAATACGGGCGATCTCTGCCGATCACTTGCTGGAGACAACGGATGAGGCGATGGCAGCGATGGCGCGCGCCAAGGTGATTGGCGTCTGTCTGCCGGCCACTTCGTTTAATCTCGCCAATGGCAAATATGCCAGAGCCCGCCGCATGATCGAACTCGGTATGGCCATTGCGCTCTCCACCGACGCCAATCCCGGTTCTTCACCAACCGAAAACATGCAGTTTGTCTTGTCGCTGGCCTGTCTGTATTTGAAGCTGACCCCGGCGGAAGCCATTTTAGCTGCAACTTTAAATGCTGCGCATGCCATCGGCAGGGCGGATCGGGTCGGCAGTCTCGAAGCTGGTAAGCAAGCCGATTTGGTCTTGATGGATGCGCCCAGCCTTGAATATTTACCCTATCACTTTGCCATGAATCATGTCCATCGTGTTTACAAACGTGGCTTACCGGTGGTTTAGAAGGTGATCTTATGTCTTTTGCGGCCAAGGTGAAAGAAGAATTGGCCAGCAAGTGGGATTTTCGGCCTTGCTGTTACAAAGCGGAACTGGCTGGGATGATCGACACCATTGGCACCCTGACGCTGTCGTCGCTGGGGCTTTCCCTGCATATCATCACCCAGAGCGGCCGCGTCGCCAATCGGATTTATCGGCTGATCAGTGAGAAGATGCACTTCAAAGCGGAAATCTATTCCCGCCAGGAAGAACGGCTTTATAAAGTCAACAGCTATCTGGTGGCGGTGAATGGTACGGAGCAAGTCCGGGATCTGCTGCGCCTGCTCGGCAAAGACGAGCAGATGCTGCTCAACTCGCATAGCATTTCCGACCAGGTGATTCAATGGGATTGCTGCCGGCATGCTTATTTACGCGGGGTTTTTTTGGCGACCGGTTCTTTAAGTGATCCGATCAAGAAAACCTATCATTTGGAATTAATCACGCACTGGCCGGAGCATGCGGTGCAGCTCTGTCATCTGCTGGATCAGCATGAGCTGAATCCGCATATCATCGAACGCAAAGGCAGCCAGGTGGTTTATCTGAAAGACAGCAACTGTATTTCGGATTTTCTGACCATGATTGGCGCCATCAATTCCATGCTGGAATATGAAAACACCCGTGTGCTGAAGGAAACCCGCAATGCGATCAATCGTACTACCAATTGTGAAATGGCCAATCTGGATAAGGTGATCGAAGCCTCGCTGCAGCAATGTGCCTATATCAGTTGGCTGAAACGGCACGGAGCGCTCAGCCGGCTGACGCCGGGTTTGATTCAAGCCGCCGAGGGCAGATTGGAACATAAAAATTTGTCTTTGAAAGAATTGGGAGAACGGCTCGGTATCAGCAAATCTGCTTTGAATCACCGTTTGCGAAAATTACGGGAATTTGCCCTGGAAGAAGGCTGGCAGGGTGAAATGGAGCAGGAAATCGAGCCGGATCCAGAGGAAGAGGATGTAGAATGTTAGAAATCGTCGAAGCACAACTGTGTCATTGGCCGGATATTAAAGAAATGCTGTCGCGGACAGCGGATGAAGACGATTACGTACTTTTTACCTGGCAAGAGTGGCTGCAGCATCCGGAAAAGGGAATGACTTTTGTTGCTCTTTGGGACGGCAAGCCGGTGGGAACCACCCACATCGCCTATTTGGACGAGGAGAACTGCTGGCTGCAGGGGATTCGCATTGCGCCTGAAATGCAGGGCAAGGGCATTGGCAAAGCGATGTCTGCCAACAGCGTGGCTTTTGCCAAAAAGAAAGGGTTTCGCGTGGCTCGCTGCGGTATCGATGCCGATAATCATGTTTCTCAGCATGTCACGGGTCTGGCTGGATTTGTGAAAGTGTTTGATTATCAGGCTTATCTGAAAAATGATGTGCGGCAGCCAAACACGGTGAGGGGAAACTGGGAACCGGCCGGCGAAGAAGAGATTGCGGGTTATCTTGCAGCGATGGCAAAAAATCCTGCCGCGCTTGCCGCCAACGGGTTTATGGTTTGCTTTGATTTTATCGCGCTGGGTAAGAGCGATCAGATGAAAGAGGCGATCCTCTACGATGATCAGCCGCATTTTTACCGTTATCAGGAAAATGGTCAAACGCTGGCCTGGATCGATGCCTTTTACGGAGACGAAGATGATTTGGCAGAGCAAGGTTATTTGATTATGGGGCAGGTGGCGCAGGAACCTGCTATTTGGCAGCAGGCTTTGCCGGCGATTGAAGCAGAAGCAGTCAAACACGATTGCAGTGCTGTGATGTTCTGGGCGGATGATCGGGATCCGGTAGTGGATTATTTACTGAAAAACGGCTACCGGGCCAAAGCCGGCCAGGGTTATCAGTTGTGGGAACAAAAACTTTAAATCAGTGCAGGCTGTCTGAGCACAGACGCAGCACAGGAGGTGCAAAGATGGCATCCTGGTATCTTTGGCATGGCTGCCACAAGTTCAGCGCAGGCTGTCTGAGCACAAGCGCAGCACAGGAGGTGCAAAGATGATGGCATCCTGGAATCTTTGGCATGGCTGTCACAAGTTCAGCGCAGGCTGTCTGAGCACAAGCGCGGCACAGGAGGTGCAAAGATGGCATCCTGGAATCTTTGGCATGGCTGTCATAAGTTCAGTGCAGGCTGTCTGAATTGCTATGTCTACCGGATGGATGGACGGCATCAATTGGACAGCAGTCTCGTAAGGAAAACCAACTATTTTGACTTGCCGCTCAAACGCAACCGTCAGGGCGAATATAAGATTCCGAGCGGAGAAACGGTTTACACCTGCTTCACTTCTGATTTTTTTCTGGAAGATGCCGATGCCTGGCGGCCGCAAGCCTGGCAGATGATGCGGCAACGTTCCGATCTGAACTTTTTCTTTGTGACGAAACGAATCCATCGCATGCAGGAATGTCTGCCGCCTGATTGGGGGGAAGGATATGCCAATGTGACGATTGGCTGCACGGTAGAAAATCAGGAGATGGTGGAATACCGTTTACCGCTTTTTCTCAAAGCTGCGATTCGCACGAAACTGATCATTTGTGAACCTTTGCTGGGACCGGAAGATCTTTCACCATTTCTGACGCCGCAGATTCGAGAAGTGGTGGTTGGCGGCGAGTCAGGGGTGGATGTGCGGGTTTGCGATTATGCCTGGGTGTTACAAATTCGGGAGCAGTGTATTGCGCATCGGGTTGCTTTTCATTTTAAGCAAACCGGAGCGAATTTTATCAAAGAGGGCAGACAGTATCGAATTCCCCGCAATTTGCAGGGCAGTCAGGCTAGAAAAGCCAACATCGATTATCAGCCAAATGGAAACGGCGATGCATTGGCGCTTAGGCTGATGCCACAGGAAAAACCGATTGTATAAACCCATCACGACAAAAACCGCTCGGCGTCCTTTCGCTAGCTGCACCCCCGAGGGGTGATGCTTCGCTGCAGGATACCTGCGGTTTTTTACGGTAATCTCGTAAAATGCTTGTATGCTTTACCCCAGCTCGTATGCATTGCTTTTGTTTGTATGACATTGCATCTGTTTGTATGCATTGCATCTGTTTGTATGCTTCGTTCTTAAAAGCATCTCGTCAGTGATATAAATTGATAATCTGACCAACTCGAAAATGTAGGGAACGGTCTTGACCGTTCCGCACGCATCGATTTAATCGACCTTTTGGGATCATCTCTGCATAACAAAACCGCTTGTATCCTTTCGCTAGCTGCACCGCATGGGTGATGCTTCGCTGCAGGATGCCTGCGGTTTTTTACGATGATCTCATGAACTGCTTGTATCCTTCCGCTAGCTCCATCACAGGGATGAGGTAGACTGTTTGAAGGAATTTACAAAGCGACATAACAAGAAGCGGTAGAGAGGCTAAAAGCAAGCCTGTTTACTGCTTTTTTTTGCTTGAGTTTTTTTGGAATTATCATGGGAGTACTAACTATTCATAAGAGAGTTAGTTTAAAAACAAACCTGTAAACTACGCGATCCTTCATAATGTCACAATTTTGTTAACAAATCAAAGCAATAGAATTTAAAGGATTGTAACGGTGTTTTTTTAGGAAAAAATGCAAAAAAAATGGAGAAAACAAGCATATGCATAGGGTTATCGGAAAACTTTATAATCAAAATTGTCGGAATGTGTTACGGAAAGAGGGGCATTTTAAGCCACGACGTTTGTTAAATGTTTTGTTGCTTCCTAAAGTTGAAAGGAGAAATCCTTAGATTGTTGAAATATCTGAATGTAATATTGTATTTCCCAAAGCAATAGCGCGCTGCAGATAAGAAAGAAAACGAATTTTAGGGAACAAATGAATTTTAGAAAGGATGGAGGTGTTTTGTTAAATAGAAATCCCTGAATTAATCAAGATAATTTCAGGGAAAAATCACCGGGGTTATTTAGCAGATTGTCGCATCAAAGCAGGATTCTCTTCACCAAACTCGTTTCTTCACGAAGAATGATACAGATTTTTAGACAATATTCAACCATCTTTTTATTCGTGATTTTTCCCGGTGCTTTTAGTTTACATTAAATAGAAGTAGAGGTTGAAGAAAAGAAGGTTGTTACTGTTTTCAAGCAAATCAGCTCTCAAAAGAAATAACCTTTTGCGGCATAAACGCTACTCAAGTGTATTGCGTTTACATCGAGGAATTTACACACTGATTTGGACTTGACTGAAGCAGTTTATTATGCAAATAAACAAATAATCTTATTTTGAAATAGATCAGTTCAGAAAGGATTTTATTATGAATTATGAATATGACAATATAATGAACCTTGCAAAGAAATACAATCTAAAAAAGATTATGATCATGCGAAATAGTTGGAGTGATGGTAATTGGTGCATAGTAAATAAAGTTATTTTTAACTCCGATGGGAAGTATGGTTTCGCATATGGGCATATTCATTATAAGGATGGTAATAAAACAAATGGCGCTATACCGTGTGCTGGTACATATGCTTGGCGAGTCATCAAGGTTCTAGAAGAAGAACTAGAAGTTAGATACCAAGAAAACAGTAAACAATAGTGAATTTTGTATATAAAAACATAAGGACGTTTTCTTGGGCTTAAAGAACGGAACCAAGATTATTTTTGCATTTTGAATCTAAACAAGTAGTGTTAAATAGCATGGGCTTTTACCATCCAAATCATTACATGTACTTGAATGGAGAGGTGAAATAGATTTGTGAATAAGCAATAACTCATTCTTTAAAAAGATAGATTGTAAAATTGAGTTCAACACAGTAAGTGGGTAAAAGGATAGTCCACAACGAAAACTTCGTGTAGAATCGACTTGTAAAGACAACATCAATCGAAGACAACATTATGAGCTGTGTTGGGGTTGCAGACGACATTTTGGACACTATAGGTGACCAGACCAAGAAAATGTCTCGGCTGGAAATTGCCGTTTAAGCATTTCTTCACTAAGTGGCGCACCGGACTTTACAATTCATCATATATTCAACAAGACTAACTATTAAAAGTCAATCCCCAAAATGAAAAAAACTGTGGATAGGCCGCCGCCCTATGACAAGCAGCAGCCAAATGCTGCGGAAAGATCAGCGAGGGCGACGGAGGCAATAAATTACCAGACCCAGCCCCCCTTGAGCTTTCCAGCCTAGCATTTGGCTGCTTCTGCTTGTCAAGGGTTCGCTGCGCCGGCTGAGGTGTACAAGTTATCGGCGAAGGCTCAAAAGGCAATTATGCCGCTCTTCGGTAATCTTCACCGGATTTCTGCATTGCGTAGATTAAGCGTACCAATTTCTTGGCTGCATGAGAAATAGCGACATTGTAGTGCTTCCCTTCGGCTCGTTTCTTTGCCAGATATGCGGCGAAGATTGGATCCCAGATACAGACATACTTTGCGGCATTAAACAGAGCGAAACGGAGATATCGGGAACCGCGTTTCTCCATATGCGAATGACTGTTCTCCATCTTGCCGGATTGGTATGTGGATGGAGACAGGCCTGCAAATGCAAGAATCTTGTCCGGAGAATCGAACTTGGCAAAGTCTCCAATCTCGGCAAGAATCATTGCTCCCATACGAGTACCCATACCTGGAATGGTAGTAATTGGAGAATGGAGTGCCTGCATAAGCTCGTCAATCTGAGCTTCAATCTCGTCAATTTCAGAGTCCAGTTCGCGGATCAGGCGGATGGTGTGCTTTGGTTCAAGCGACTTCGCCGGCATGCAAGAACCGACAGACTGCTTAGCAGTATCACGGATTTCAACTGCCTTTTCACGGCCATAGTGACCACGGGAAGCATCCTCCAACAGTGCTTTTAAGTGTGTCAAATGGCATTCGGCAATCTGTTTTGCACCGGGAAGCTCCTCAAGGAGCGCATAAACCGACGCGATGTGTAGTTTCGGCACGAGCTTTTCCAGCTCCGGAAACAGGATGTTGACGAGACGAGAAACGGATTGCTTGAGTTTGGCCCGTTCGCGAACTTTATCAAATCTGTATCTTGTGAGTGACTTTAGCTCTTCATTGTGGTATGCTGTGTCTGTGTAGGACTTGAGGTTCACATCAGACATGAGCATAGTTGCAATGGTACGCGCCTCGATACGATCTGTCTTGGTTCTTCGCAGGCTGCGGCTTTTACGGTAAAAATTCGTGTGCAGCGGGTTAATGACATAGACGTTCAGGTCATTGTCAAGCAGATACCCGAGGATGTTGTAGCTGTAGTGTCCGGTAGCCTCAAGCCCTACCTTTATTTTGACCTGAGGGTAGGCGCGGATCTTTTGCAGCAGGGTTTCAAATCCTTCCCGGTTGTTGGCAATGGTGAACACATCGGCCAGGACTTCACCTTCCGAATTCATAATGAAACAGTCGTGCTTGTCCTTGGCTACATCAATACCTACGCAAATCATAAGAAATACCTCCTGCTAAATATTTGATGCTGAATCCACAGGACACTTTGCTCTTGTAACCTCGTTCAATATAAACCGTCTGGCGGTATCTAACTGATTAACAATACTGCAAAGGACTGTGGTTGGAGCCTTTTTGAAACCGTCGTGCGGTAGGAGCTGAAACCAATCCACAGCATCCCTTACAGTGTAGCACAAAGACCTTGGAGTGGGTCTCAAAACTACTACTATATAATACGAGGAGCTG
>JAJFTT010000050.1 GCA_021372785.1 Negativicutes bacterium
GCGGCAATCGCTTTGCCATAAATTCCGCTCTCCATCGTCTGTTTGAGAAATTCGTATTCACCCCAGAAACGCAGACAATGACCGATCATCAGCTGTTGATTGCAGCGCTGCGCCGTCTCTATCATCAGGCGGCATTCCGCTGCATCCATCGCCATTGGTTTCTCGCATAAGACATGCAAACCCTGCTGCAGGCATTTCACTGCGGTCTGACAATGCAAAAAGGTGGGCAGAGCGATCGTCACAAATTCCAGGTCTTCTTTAGCCAGCATTTCATCCAGATCGTGATAGCAGTGAAATTGGCTGAAATCATAATGGCTGTCGCCGATCCCCTCCAGATTCAGCTGCCCCCGAAAATTCTCAAATTTCGCCGGATCCACGTCACAGACCGCCACCAATTGCAGCGGACCGCCGTCTTTCAGCATACGAAGATAGTTATCCAAATGACCTCTGCCCATGGCTCCCAGACCGATTAAAGCTGCTCTCATACGAAATACTCCTTTACATGCTGAAAATGGTTTCCAGATGACTGATTGTATTGTTCAAAAAATGCTGCGGTGCCAATTTTGCGAAGGGGACTTCTACGGTGAGATAACCGTCATAGGCGGCGGCGCGCAGGGCAGACATCACCCGCGGCCAATTGACATCCCCTTCCAATAAATCGACAAAGCCTTCCAGGTTGCCAACTGAGCGTTTAAAATCTTTCAAGTGAATGCGGAGCAGCATATCATCGAGGATTTCAATCCAATATTCGGGGTAGGAATTGACCACGGCATTGCCAACATCAAAATAAGCTCCCACCAGCGGCGAATCGATTTCTTCAATGAAATGCCGCATTTCCAAGGGAGACAGTAAAAATTTGTTCCAAACGTTTTCAATCCCTACAAATACGCCGTAGTGCTGCAGAAAAGGTTTCAATTCCCGAATCGCCTGCAAAGCGTTATCATAGGCTTCGAGGTAAGAAGTTTCCTCATCCACCATACCGGGTACAACCAAAATGCAGCTGGCCTGCAGTGCTTTGGCGTCGATGACCAGTTGTTTCACAATTTCCTGCGCCCGCTTGCGTTTGGCAGAGTCATTGGCGGTCAGGCGGTACTGCCACAGATGAGGTGAAACCAGGCCGATGATTTCCAAATGATGTTTTCTGCATAACTGCAGAATTTCCGCAACTTCTGTTGGCGAGAGAGGACTTTCCAAATTTAATTCGATTCCGTCAAATCCGGCCGCAGATACCCAGGCGAATTCCTCTGCGCGGCTCAGCCCCTTGGGGATACCAACTTCATTGATGCCTTTTTTCATGGAATCATCTCCTTGCTCTGCTGTTTTTTTTGTAAATCTTTCCTCTCTTAGTTAGTTTTTCTCCCGGCATTCTCCTTTCTGCTTGTCTGATTTTTGCAATATTTTCTGACGATATCCTATTGACAGTGATCAAGTAAGGTGGTATTTTTAATTTATCTTTGTTGGATTTGCTGTCACAGCTGTTTTTTTTAAATCGAATTGGACGAGATCAGACCGGAATAGGAGGGATGTTCATGCAGGATAGCCCGCTGGCGCAGCGCATTTCCTTGCTGCAGGGAGAAGGCGCTTACAAGGTTCTGGCCCAGGCGACCGCTTTGGAAGCGCAGGGACGGGATATTATTCATCTCGAAATCGGACAGCCGAATTTTCACACCCCGCTGAATATACAACAGGCGGCATTTCGGGCGATTGCGGAGGGCAAGACCGGTTATACCGCGGCGCAGGGGCTGCTGGAAACGCGTCAGGCCATTGCCGAATACTGTTGGAAATACAAGCAGGTGAAAACGAATCCGGAAGAGATTGTGGTGACGCCCGGCGCTAAACCGATTATTTTTTTTACCATGCTGGCTTTGATCAATCCCGGCGATGAAGTCATTTGCCCCAACCCCGGTTTCCCAACCTATGCCTCCTGCATCCATTTCAGCGGAGGTAAAGAGGTGGCTTTGAAACTGCTGGCTGAGAATTCTTTTCAGCCGGACCCAGACGAATTGAAGTCGCTGCTGAATGAGAAAACGAAGCTCGTCATTTTAAACAATCCATCCAATCCAACCGGTCAGATGATCGGTAAGGAGCAGATGCTGCAATTGGTGGAAATCATCCGGGACAATTCCAGGGCTTATATTTTATGTGATGAGATTTATGACCGCTTGATTTTCGATCAAACCCAGGCGCTGTCCGCGGCAGCCGTTGCAGGGATGAAGGATCGCACCATTTTACTGGATGGCTTTTCCAAAACCTATGCCATGACCGGCTGGCGTCTGGGTTACGGTGTGATGCAGGCGGAAATTGCCGCGGCGTTTTCTACTTTGATGGTCAACAGCAACGGCTGTGCCGCTTCGTTCAGTCAGATCGCCGCCATCGAAGCGCTGCGCGGCCCGCAGGAAAGTGTGACGATGATGCGCGACGCCTTTGCGGAACGCTCCGTTTGGTTGGCCAAAGCGCTCAATCAAATTGACGGAATTGAATGCCAAATCCCGAACAGCGCCTTTTACGTCTTCCCCAGCGTGCAAAAAACCGGCATCGGCAGCGCGGAATTCGCTGAACGCCTGCTGAATGAAGCCGGTGTGGCGGCATTGGATGGGGAATCCTTTGGTTTGTATGGCAAAGGCCATCTGCGTTTATCCACAGCGAATTCGATGGAGAATATTCAGGCGGCAGCGGCCCGCATCGCCGCATTTACAACCAGCTTGCAGGCGACAGTTTAATTCAGCAAGCATGAAGGAGGAATTTTTTGATGGCAAAGAAAAAATCGGTACTTGATTTTCGCAAAATGAAGGCAAAAGGGGAGCAGGTTGCCTGGATGACCTGTTACGATTATCCGATGGCCACCTTTGAGGAAGCGGCCGGCATGGATATGATTCTGGTGGGAGATTCGCTCGGCATGATCGTCTTGGGCTATCAGGGGACGAATCCCGTTACCATGGAAGACTGTTTATCCCACTGCCAGGCTGTCAAACGCGGCGCTCCCAATACCTTTATCATTGGTGATATGCCGTTTGGCTCATATCAGACTTCAAATGAAGACGCCGTCTATAACGCCTGCCGTTTCCTGAAAGAAGCGCAGGTCGATGCAATTAAACTGGAGGGTGGGGTTCGCGTTAAGGACAGAATCCGCGCCATAGCCGATGCCGGGATCGCCGTGATGGGTCATATCGGTCTGACACCGCAGAGTTCCGGACAATTGGGTGGATTTATGGCGCAGGGGCGAACGGTGGCCAGCGCTCAAGCCGTGATTGAGGACGCTCTGGCAGTCGAGGCAGCGGGAGCTTATTCTATTTTAGTCGAAGCCGTACCACCGGAAGTGACTGCTTTCCTCTGCCAACTGCTGACCATTCCTGTCTATAGTATCGGCGCCGGCGCGGCAGACGGACAATTGCTGATCTGCGGCGATATGTTGGGATTGTTCCAGGCGTTCACGCCGAAATTTGTAAAAAAATACGCCAATGTGGCGCAGATAGAAACAGAAGCCTTCAAGGAATATATCAGAGACGTCAAAGCCGGCGTCTTTCCGGAAGATCAGCATGCTTATCACATCACGGAGCCGATTGAAGGCTTCCGGGAACTGTTTGGAAAATATCAAAAATAGCAGAGAAAACGATCGGATTTTCAGGTCGGTCGCATCGTCGGATTCAAGATAAAACACGCTCCCTGTGGCAGCCGATCGGCATCTGGCTGCCACAGGGAGTTTTGCTTTTTTTTTAAGCAAAAACAGGTCTCTCTGTGGTCGGCGCGTCAGAGAGACATTTCATTTTTCCCCGCAACATAACGGAACAAAAGGAAACTCTGCCGCTGTGCGCATTTACAGCAGCAACTACCTTAAAAAATCAGATTCCGAACTTGACATATTCCTAGTAAAGGAGTAGGATATAAACAGATAAAGCCTAGCAATTTGATAGGATATCAAGAAGGCGGTGCTTATGAAATTTTCAACGCGCAGTGAGTATGGTTTGCGTGCCATGGTGGTTCTGGCTGGCAATGAGGGAGGTAATCCGCTTTCGCTGCGGCAAATAGCAGAAGATGAGCATATTTCAGAGCAATACCTGGAGCAGATTTTTATGGAGTTAAAAAAAGCCGATCTGGTGCTCAGCATCCGGGGTGCTTATGGCGGCTATCGTTTAGCTAGAAGCGCAGAAGAGATTACGGTGCGGCAGATCCTGGAGGTTTTGGAAGGACCCATTGTGCCCTGCGATTGCTTAAGTCAGGAACTTGGTTTTACGTCCTGCGGCAGCAAAGAAGAAGCCTGCCTGATTCAGGTTGTCTGGCGCCGGCTGCAGACCGGAATGAACGAAATCCTGGAAAGTATGAATTTGCATGATTTGCAGGCCGGTAAATATCAGTAAAAAGCCATAGATGGTTTTTTAGAAAGGAAGAATACGATGAGGACGATTTATCTGGATCATGCGGCGACGACAGCTGTCGATCCGCGTGTGCTGGAAGCGATGCTGCCGGTTTTCACCGAAGTGTATGGCAATGCCTCCAGTATGCATCATGTGGGTCAGGCGGCGCGAAAGCTGGTGGAAGAAGCGCGTGAAAAAGTAGCGAAAGCGATCGGAGCAGCCCCGGGTGAAATTTACTTTACATCCGGCGGTACCGAAGCGGATAACCTGGCTGTGCTTGGCGTAGCCGAAGCGATGGCCAGCCGCAAAGGCAAACATTTGATCACAACAGGAATTGAACACCATGCTATTTTCAACAGTTTTGCCTGGCTGAAAGAAAACGGTTTTGAGATCAGCGAACTGCCGGTTGATCAATTCGGTATGGTCAATCCGGCTGATTTGGAAAAAGCGATCCGTCCGGATACGATTTTGGTCAGCATCATGCATGCCAACAACGAGATCGGCACGATCCAGCCAATCGCCGAGCTCGGTCTCATCTGCAAAGCGCACAAGATTACTTTTCATGTCGACGCTGTGCAGACGGTCGGACATTTGCCGATCGATGTGAACGCAATGAATATCGATCTGCTCTCGATGTCGGCTCATAAATTTTACGGACCCAAAGGGGTAGGCGCTCTATACTTACGCCGCGGTGTACGGATCAAGCCGCATCTGCATGGCGGCGAACAGGAAAAGGGCCTGCGCCCCGGCACAGAGAATGTCCCCGGCATTGTCGGCTTAGGCAGAGCAATCGAAATTGCGGTGGCTGAAATGGCAGAGGAAAACGCTAGGGAAGCCGCTTTACGGGATCAGCTGATTGCCGGGCTGCTCAAGATCCCTGACGTGCGGCTGAACGGTCATCCTACCCGGCGGCTGTCGAGCAATGTCAATGTTAGTATCGCTTATATCGAAGGCGAATCCATCCTGTTGTCTCTTGATCTTCAGGGCATTTGCGCATCCAGCGGTTCTGCCTGCGCTTCCGGCAGTCTGGAACCTTCTCATGTTTTGTTGGCAATCGGACTCGATCATCCAACGGCGCATGGATCTTTGCGTCTGACCCTCGGGCGGGAAAATACCGCGGAAGATGTGGATTTTGTTTTACAGGTCATGCCGGAGATTGTCCAGCGCCTGCGTAAAATGTCGCCAATTTATCCGGAAAACCTCAGAAAGTAATTTTGTAAAATTTGAAAGGAGCTTTTATCAATGCAATACACAGAAAAAGTAATGGATCATTTTCAACATCCTCGTAACATGGGGCAGATCGAAAATCCCAGCGGAGTCGGCGAGGTTGGCAACGCCGTCTGCGGCGACATTATGCGGATCTACCTGACGGTGGAAAACAACGTGATTACGGACATTAAATTTCAGACCTATGGCTGCGGCGCAGCGGTTGCGACCACTTCGCAATTAACCGAAATGGTGAAAGGCAAAACATTGGAGGAAGCACTCAAAATCACCAATGCAGATGTTGCTAAGGAATTGGGCGGTCTGCCGCCGGTGAAATTACACTGTTCCAACCTGGCTGCCGACGCTTTGAAGGTTGCCATTGAGAATTATCAGCAAAATTTGAAACAGGAAAAGGAGTCCGTAAAAAATGCCGAATCCCGTTGAGATTGCCATCATCGGTTCCGGTCCCGCCGGCATGGCGGCCGCGCTTTATGCCGGCCGGGCTGGAAAAGAAACAGTCATTTTGGAGAAAGCCTTCCCCGGTGGACAGGCTTTTAACACTTATCTGATCGAAAACTACCCCGGCATCAAAAAAATCGGCGGTCCCGACTTTACGCAGACCCTGAGTGAGCAGGCTCTGAGTTTTGGCACCAGGATGATCACCAACGAAGTGACATCCGTTGATCTGCAGGCGGATCCCAAGCGAATCAGCTTTGCCGACGGCAGCTCTTTGGCAGCCAAAGCGGTTATCTTAGCTATGGGCGCCATGGCGAAAAAACTGGGTGTCCCGGGAGAAGAGAAATTAACGGGTTTGGGCGTATCCTATTGTGCTACCTGTGACGGCGCTTTTTTTAAAGACCGGCACGTCGTGGTGGTAGGCGGCGGCGATGCAGCCCTGGAAGAAGCCTTGTTCCTCACCCGTTTTGCAGCCAGCGTCACGATCCTGCATCGCCGCAATGAGTTCAGAGCGACGCAAGTGCTGCAGGATCGCGTGAGAAGTCATCCCAAAATTGTGATCAAAACCCCCTATGTCAGCAAAGAAGTCATCGGCGAACGCAAGGTGACTGCTTTAGAAGTACAGCATGTCGAGACCGGGGTTGTTGAACGGATTCCCTGCGACGGTATCTTTGTTTACGTCGGTTTTATACCGATGACGCAGCTCGCTGTCGGTCAGCTGGAGATGGACAATAACTATATCGTTGCCAACGACGCCACCATGGCGACTTCGCTGCCGGGTGTTTATGCGGCCGGGGATCTGAGAGTGAAAAAGCTAAGACAAATTGTCACTGCCGTTGCCGATGGTGCTTTGGCCGCAACCAGCGCGGACCTTTGGCTCGAAAGCAAGGAGTAAGGGGATGACGACGAAGCTTGAGCTGTCTCAATTGATTCGGGACACTGTGGCTGCCGATGCGCAGGCCGCCAGTTTCCGTGAGCCTGTGATTGGCTTCTCGTCTGCTTTGGATCCAAGCTATGCTACGTTACCGCAAATTGTGGGACCCTGGATCGCACCGCCGCAATTTTTTCTGCCGGCGGTCGAAACAATTCTTTCTTTCTTCATCCCCTTTGCGCCGGAGATTGCCGAGGCAAATCAGCACGGGTCACAACCGGCACGCAGTTGGGCAAAAAGTTACATCGATGCCAATCTCCTGATTGAAATAGTGTCGCAAACGGTGATCCGGCATTTGGCTGCCCGGGGGATTGTTGCTGCCTCGATTCCACCCACGCATACCTATGACGAAAAAACACTGACTTCTGCCTGGTCGCATCGCAGCGCGGCTTATATCGCCGGCTTGGGCAGCTTTGGGGTGAACCGCATGCTGATAACCAAAAAAGGCTGTGCGGGGCGGTTCGGCTCGATCCTGCTGGCAATTCCGCTGGAACCGGATGCTCCTTCTGCGCAAGAAAATTGTCTTTATTATCGGGATGGCAGCTGTTTGGTCTGCCTTGCCCAATGTCCGACCGGAGCGCTGCGGCTGGACGGGTTTGATAAATTCCTCTGCAACGCGAAATTATTGCAAAATGCGGCAGAATTCAGCGACCTGGGTTGGTGTGATGTTTGCGGTAAATGTTTGGCAGCACCCTGTGCGGTTCTGGAAAAATAAAGCAAGCCGGAATGCAGAATTAATTTTCTGTGTTCCGGCTTTTCCTGATGTTGACAGATTAAGGCGTCGTGACAGCGGCGGCTGTCAGATCGGCTAAGTTGTAGAGGAAAGCGGAAATCAGCGTGTCGTTGACCAAATAAACAAAATCCCGGCCGCTGATGCTCAGATAATAATCCGAATTGACACTGCTTCTGTCGCCGACGGTCAGCACGATTTCCCGCTGATCTTTGGTTGTAATCACATAAACATAAGATGGGGCAGTCAAACCGTATTCACCGGTCAATTCGCTGCCGCTCAATTGGCGGGAGGCCGTCAGTGAGGTGAGCGCGGCAACCATTGCCGCCGGATAGCTTTGATCGATTGCCAAAGCAGCATCATCCGCTGCTTGCCAGGTCTGATTGGCTTTGCGAAGGGTGACTGTTTCTCCTTTATACGTCCACATCAGCCGGCTGATATCTTCCGCTGGTAAATCCGGCAGGAGTGCGATCGTTTTGGCTGCCTCGATTTTATTGGCATTTTTTGTCGAAAGATAACCGACGAAGACATAGCAGCCAACCAGGCTGATAAGCAGCAGTAGTAAAAGCAGCAGCCTGCGGTTGCGATTTCTCATTTGCGTTTCCTTTCCCGCCACACGCTAAAACCGGCGGCAAGACAGCTAAGGGGGATAATCCCGATAAAGACGAAACTCAGCCTGGCGCTCATGCCGGAAGGGATCGTAAGGGTTTCTTTCGTTAAGCTCTTGGAGTGGATGGTAATGCTGTCTTCCCGGCCGCACATCCAATTGATCGAATTGAGGAAGAGATCCTGATTCGCGCCTGATACGGTCTGGTTGACGGTATCGTCCAGCAGATTGGAAGTCGCATACCAAACAATTTGAGTTTCCACGCTGCCGATGGTTTCGGTGACGGCCACTCCGACCGCAAAAGGTCCGCTCTGATCCGTCGTTTCCCGATCCGTCGTGGTCATTTGATAGCCGGCCATTTTGGCATAAGAGCGGTCCGTGGTCGTTAAAAGCTTGGTTACACTCAGCGTGTCGCGCAAATCGGCTAAGATGGTGATCCCGTGCGCGTAAGGAGCCAGGACATAATAACCACCGCTTTGCAGCGGGGCAGTAATTTCATGATAATTGATTTCCGGCAGTAAATAATGACTGTAACCTCGGATGAAATAATTGGCATCTTCTTCCAGAATCAAACCATTGACGGGTGCCGTACCATAATAAGCCATCACGGCAGCCAGATTCGGCAGCTCGGTTTCAGAATAAGTGGTGAAAAGCATCAAATTACCGCCGTTTTGCAGATAACTGAGAAGTTTGCTTTTCTCATCGGCAGAAAGGTCGGAAGTCGGCGCATAGATCAGTAAACAGGCTGTATCAGCCGGGACGCCATCGACTGTCAGCAGGCTCAAATCAGCCAGATTGATATTCTCTTTGGCTATGGCTGTTGTCATCGTACTGCTTAAAACGGATTCGCCATGTCCGCTCAAACGATACATGGTTGGCAGATTTTCGCTGGTAACATAATCGATGGCACTGGTCAGACTGCTTTCTCCGTCAAATGATGTGCTGTAGGTTCCGGTTGTGCTGTAATTACTGTAATCCGTGACATAGATGGAACCGTAGCTGATCAATTGGCTGCGGCTGCCGCTGACCACAATCACACTGTTGTTGCTGACCGCGGCCGTTGTATATTGCTTGCTGAAGCCGGGATTGGCGACCGGATCGATTACCGTAACGCTGACTTGATCGCTTAAATCCTCATAGCGGCTCAACAGTTGCTGCAACGGGGTGTCTTCTTCCCCGCTTTGGGCCAGCAGATAGATCTCTACCGGTTCGGTTAAGGAGGAGACCAGTTTTTCTGTCTGCTCTGATAAACTAAAAAGCCGATTTTGCGTCATATCCAATTGGGTGTATTTGGTCGGTAAACGATTGACCAGCATGACAACGGCGATTGCGATGGCAAGGACGATGAAGGAAGCGGAGACGCTGTAGCTGCCGATTTGAAAGGCCTTGCTGTGAAACTGTTTGGGATCAGCGGAGCGCTGCAAACCGGCTTTCAGATTTTGCTGCCAACGGTTTTTATCTTTTTGCATTTAGCTCCACCTTCTCTTTTCCATTGACTGAACGGTAAAAAAAACAAAAACAAGCACGACCATCAAAAAATAAACCAGCGCGGTCAAATCGAAAAGACCATTGGGAAAAACGTAGAAACGCTGGAATAAAGACAGGTTCCCGAAAACGGTAGGCAGCAGATTTTCCATACTGGCGGCGGAGAATTGTTTCATCAAAAGCAAAGCGCCTTCTCCCAAGATCGCCAGCAGCACTGCCGACAGACTGCTTTTGGTCAGATACCGGACGATGGTTGCCAGCAGCAGCACGGCCGCTGTAGCGGCTGCAAAGGAGGCGCCGGCCGTTGCCGGCAGATAAGCGACTAAGTCTGCCAGAAAATAGTTGAGTAATAAAACCAGAAAGCAAAGGGCGGCGGCAAAAGCTTGATTTTCCGTCAGGGAGGAGATAAACAGTCCGATCGCCAGTAAAGCGGCGCCCAGTAAGAAGAAGGCGAGCAGGGTGCCATAGGAAGCAAGCAGATTGACCGAACCGTATAGCGAGAGGATCAGGGGGTAAAAGCCGATAATCACGGTGGGGACCGCTAAAACGAACAACATCGCCAGATATTTAGCCAGTACGATTTTGGTCATGCTGACGGGAAGTGAATAAAGCAGCTGATCGGTTTTCTGCCGCTTTTCTTCCGCGATGACTCTCATACTGAGGATTGGCGTAATGACTAAAAAAATAAACGTCATATTGCCGAGCACATATTCAAAATTGGCGTAGCTGGCATTCAAGTTGATGACCATGGTATAAATACCGGCAAACAGCAGCAGAAAAGCAGTAAAAATATAACCAAGAACGCCATCATAATAGGATTTTACTTCTCTTTGGAAAACCGCTTTCATACTTTTTCTCCTTGCTCTGTTCTGACTTCTTCGGCCAATTGCGGAGCGTTCTCTTTTTCTGAAGTTAACTCAATGAAGATATCTTCCAGGCTGACATGCGTTTCCGTCATGTTTAAAATCGGACGCTGCAACCGGCAAAAAGCAAAAAAAATTTCTTCCGCCGGTGCGGTTGTTTTGGCATAGGAGAGCGTGATATCCAGAAGGTCGGCCGTTTCGCCGGGGGCATACGCAATCTGCGCAATCCCGTTCACTGCCGAGAGAGCCTGCTGCGCTTCCTCACGGCTTGATCTGACGGTCAATTTCATGGTAGAAGAACCGGCAAAGAGTCTTTCCAGATTTTCCGGCGTATCGTTGGCAACCAGTTTTCCGTTGGACAGGATCATAATGGAGTCACAGATTGCGCGGACTTCCGAAAGGATGTGGCTGCTGAGAATGACCGTGTGTGTCTTTCCCAGCGTTTTGATTAAGGAACGGATTTCTATGATCTGTTTCGGATCAAGACCGACGGTCGGCTCATCTAAAATGATAATCTCCGGGTCTCCCAAGAGCGCCTGCGCAATGCCAACCCGCTGTTTATAACCTTTGGAAAGATGCTTGATCAGTCGGTTCTGCACTTCAGCGATTTGGGTGATTTGAATTACTTGCAGCAATTGTTCCGGCAAATCCGCTTTTTTTACACCCTTAGCTCTGGCAACAAATTCCAGATATTCTTTTGGCGTCATGTCCTGGTAAAGCGGCGGCATTTCCGGTAAATAACCGATTAACCGCTTGGCAGCCTCGGGTTCTTCGAAAATATCATGACCATCAATTCTGACCTGGCCGGCAGTCGCCGCCAGGCAGCCGGTGATGATATTCATGGTAGTTGTTTTTCCGGCTCCGTTTGGTCCGAGCAAGCCATAGATTTGGCCGTTATCAACTGTAAATGTGAGATCCGATACGGCAGTGTGGCTGCCATATTGTTTCGTCAGTCCCTTAACTTCAATCAACTGGTAAACCCTCCTTTGTGTCTTCCAGGCACAGCCTGTTCAATCTGATTTTTATAAATTATAACACGTTCCAGCGAAGATAACATAAAAAAGCAGTTACGAAAAAAGCAAACCTGGCAGGCCGATCATGAATTGTTTGTGTCCTTTTTCTGGCTTTTAAATATTTCTGTCGTAAAATGAAAGATTACCCAACAACGAAAGTATGAGTCTGTTTACTCTTGCTGATGAATACAAATAACCAGTCGCGCTGTTTTAAACTGAACTGCCGAAATATTGGTTGGCAAAACAGAACCTACAAATTACTATAAAAATCAACATGAAAAAGGATTGCTTTCCGGGACGGAAAGTGATAACATTACAAAAATTTAGAGAGAAAAGAGGGGGGTTCAATGTCGTTACAAGACCGCATTGTCGGAGAAGGATTAACCTATGATGATGTTTTGCTGGTGCCTGCTTACTCGGACATCCTGCCGCGCGAAACGGATGTTTCCACACAGCTGACCAGGAAAATCAAACTGGGAATTCCAATCATGAGTGCCGCCATGGATACCGTAACGGAAAGCCGCATGGCGATCGCCATGGCCAGAGAAGGCGGGATCGGTGTAATCCATTCCAATATGGATATTGAAACACAGGCTCAGGAAGTTCTGCGGGTCAAACGCAGCGAACATGGAGTGATCACAGACCCATTCTATCTGTCCCCTGACAATACCGTCTATGAAGCGTTGGAGTTAATGGAGCGATATCGAATCTCCGGGGTACCGATCGTTACAGGATCAAAACTGGTTGGTATTTTGACCAATCGGGATATCCGCTTTCTGGACAATTATCAATATCCGATCAGCGAGGTGATGACACGCGAACCGCTGATCACTGCCAAAGTAGGCATCTCTCTGATGGAAGCAAAGCAGATCATGCAATTACATAAGATCGAAAAACTACCATTAGTCGACGATGAGATGAATCTGCGCGGTTTGATCACCATCAAAGATATTGAAAAATCACGTCAATATCCCAACAGTTCGCGCGATGCCAGAGGACGCCTGGTGGTGGCCGCGGCGCTGAGTATCAGCAAAGACTGTCTTCTGCGGGCGGAACGTTTGGTGCAGGCAGGAGTCGACGCGCTCGTGCTGGATAGTTCGCATGGTCACAGTCAGGGTGTGATCGATAAAATTCGGGAAGTGAAACGCAATTTCCCCAGTGTTGAGATCATTGCCGGCAATGTGGCAACGGCTGCCGCTACGCTCGCTTTAATCGAAGCCGGCGCCGATGCGGTCAAAGTGGGGATTGGTCCCGGTTCCATCTGCACGACCCGGGTCGTGGCCGGAGTGGGTGTGCCGCAAATCACCGCGGTGGCAAACTGCGCCGAAGCGGCGCTGGGTTCCGGTGTTTCCATCATCGCCGATGGCGGTATCAAATATTCCGGTGATATGATCAAAGCGCTGGCTGCCGGAGCACAGGTCGTCATGGTCGGCAATTTGCTGGCAGGCACGGAAGAATCACCCGGTGAGACAATCATCTATGAGGGACGCAGTTATAAACTGTATCGCGGTATGGGTTCCCTGGGGGCGATGGCGCAAGGTTCGAAATCGCGTTACTTCCAGGAAGAAGCCAAGAAATTCGTCCCGGAAGGCATTGAAGGCAGAGTGCCTTACAAAGGCCCGGTTTCCGAAACCTTATTCCAAATGATAGGTGGCATTCGTTCCGGTATGGGTTATTGCGGCTGCCGCACGCTTGGCGAATTAAGCCAGAAAGCGCAGTTTATCCGCATTACCTCTGCCGGTTTGAAAGAAAGCCATCCGCATGATGTCCAGATCACCCGCGAGGCACCAAACTACAGCGTATAAAAGAAATAACCCAATACGGCGTTCAAAGAAATCACCAAAAAGGGTGACGAAATTTGCAATTGCAGATTCCGTCACCTTTTTCTCTTTCCGTGATCCGGTTTTGATCGAATTCAAAAAGAAATTTGACGGCATTGTTTAAAAACGCAGAGTGAAAATGAGTTTGGAAGAAGCGCGTAATGATTGCCGGACCGGTCTGCCTTCGGCAGAAGAGGGCAGATCAGTCCGAAAAGCGCTTGTTTCTGCAAATCTGTCAGCCCAAAACCATAACATGCATCATCTATGAGCGCATCGTTTTCTTTGTTCAGGAGAATAATGAACAGCGGCAGAAAGAAGAATGATAAAAAGCGGAAGAATAAGCGGTGGGGCAAGCGAACTCTGCGGTTTTCAAGTTTGCTGGCAAGTAAAAAAAAGCAATCAGTTCGCACTTGAGAATTGACTTCTTTTTTCTTGTCTTAATCCGGTTATTATTGTAATAAAATGGCAGAGCAAGAATACCGGAACACCGGCCGGCTTTGAAAGAAGGGAATAGATTGTAAAAGAGAGAAGTAAGAAATATTTCTGGGATTCTGCTTACGGAGGGTTGCTTTATGCCCCGTTATCCAAAACTCACGCCGCCCCTGATCCCCGCTCCGCGTACCGTGATCTGGCACCGTCCGGATACCCAGTTGCCTTCTCCCTTTTTTCTCTTGCTGCCGGAAGAACAACTGACTGTTTTGCTGCCTTTGGCAATTGCCTTTCAGCAGGAAATCAGCCGGGAAATCGGAATTGAAGTAAAGATCGGCACGGGATTACCGCAGGATGCGGGATTTGCGGCTGTCGTTGACTGCAATGCGGCGCGGCTGCGCCATGAGCAGGGCTATCGTTTGGAAATTGATCAAAAACAAATCCATATCGGTGCGAAAAATGCGGTTGGCGCCGCATTTGGCCTGCAAACGTTGAGGCAGATTATTTTATTCAGCGGGCGAACGCTGCCGACTTGTTATATTACCGATTGGCCGGACTTTGCAGAGCGCAGCGCCGCCTTCCATTTCTCCGATGGCAGAACTCAAACACTGCAGAATCTCTTGGCTTGGGTTGACCGTCTGGCGGCTTTAAAGTATAATCGTCTCGATCTGTTCTTCTCAGCTTCTGCGGAGGACGCCGGCGATCTGCGGCAATTCACGGAAGAGGAACTCTACCGGTTGGCTGCTTATGCCGCCGCGCAGTTTATCCGGGTCCATACGCACCAACAGCAAACGATACAGGAGGTGATGCGCAGCGAGCACTTGGCCTATGGCGATTGTTTTCTGGAGAACACAGTGGCAGGTGCGACAGATCTGGCGATCCGGCAGCTCTCCCAGACAGCGAAGCAGAGCCTTGGCACAGCTTGCGCAGGAATTCTGGTGGATTTGCAGCCCCAGGCAGGTTGGCCGGTCTCCGAACCGGTTTGCTATTATCCCTGCGTTTTTGCTGCCGGTATCTTTTGGTGCCGGGAGACCAATCTGGAAAATGATGTCTTCCCGTGGTTGGATGCGGTACTGCTGCAGGACCGCAGCGGTTCCGCCGGAAGCTTATTGCGTGATTTGGGCAATTGTTATCAGGGATTACAGATTACAGATTCTGATCAGTTGGAGATCCTGCCGGCGGATTTGCTGTCGGACGATTTACAGGTGAAAACGAAAAACACCAGGCAGCTGACCCCGGAACGCCTGGCTGAATTCATCGCCAGACTCGAAACGGAGCATGCTCAATTGTCCTATCTGGAGATGCGGGCGCCCGCTGGCGTGCAAATCCTGGCGGAGCTGGAAAATACCTGCCGCTTATTGCTGTTGGCGGCGCAAAATGCGCGCCTGGATCTGCAAGCAGGGCAAGGAATCCCAGCCGATGCGAGCGAAGCGGCGCAAATAGCGAAACGATACCGCTCTGAGCGGCTGCGCTGGTCAGCGCTTTGGTATCGCCGCCATCAGCCGGCACTCAATCCCGTTGCTGCCTGCGTAACGGATTGAATTGAAAGGGAAACTTGCAGAGCGAAAGTCAGCTCTGAAGTGATAAAAAACAATTTAGGAGGCGTTTGATTATGACAATGACTAAGAACAAAGAAATGTTGTTGATCCCGGGACCCACTCCGGTTTCTGATGAGGTTTATGAGGCTTTGGCCGGTGAAACCTATGCACATACCGATCCGAGATTTGTGGCGAATTATGTCAACGCGCTGCAGATGACCAGGGAAATGTTCCATTGCCGCGATGGTCAGGTCTTTGTGATTTGCGGTTCGGGAACCTTAGCCATGGAAATGGCGATTGTCAATACGGTCAGGCCGGGTGAGAAGATCCTTGTTCTGTCACATGGCTATTTTGGTGACCGCTTCCTGCAAATTGCCAAAGCCTTTGGCATTCAGGCCGATACGATCCAATCTGTCTGGGGCGAACATGTTGATCTTGCCGAGGTAAAGGCCAAATTGGCGGACGGTCATTATAAAGCCGTTACCGTGACGCATGTCGACACCTCGACCGGTGTGACAGCGAATCTGGAAGAATTGGTTCCTCTGGTCAAAGCCAGCGGTGCTCTCTTTATTTTGGATGGCGTCTGCGCTGCCGCGGCCCTGGAAGAGGATATGGAGAAAGCCTATGCAAATCAGCCCGATTATAAAATTGATGTCATTCTGACCGGCAGCCAGAAAGCGATTGCAGTGCCGCCCGGTTTAGCGATTCTGGCCTTTGGAGCGAAGGCGCTGGCAGCCAGAGCAGCGATGGAGACCATACCGGCTTATTATGCCGATCTCAAGATGTGGCAGCCGGTGATGGAAAATCCGGGTAAGTATTATGCCACACCTGCTGTGAATATGGTCAACGCCTATGAGGCAGGTATGAAATTGGTTATGGCGGAAGGTCTGCCGGCTCGTTTTGCGCGCCACACCAAAACCGGTAAAGCGGTTCGTGCTGCTTTGAGCGTATATGGCATGCAAGCCCTGGCTCCGGAAGAGATTGCCGCGCCAACTTTAAGCTGTATTCTATATCCCGCAGGCGTAAACGATGCTCAGTTCCGCAGTTATCTGGCTGAAAAAGGTGTGGTGGTGGCCGGTTCGCTGGCGAGTTTAGCCGGTAAAGCCTTCCGTTTGGGACATATGGGAAACACAACCCCAGAGATGCTGCAGAAAGCGATCGTGCTGATTGGAGAAGCCTTACAAGCGCAGGGCAAAGCAGTCAGCATCGGGCAAGCGACGGCGAAATTCACGGAAATGATGAAATAGTCACCGCCAGCGCTCATGATATCTCTGAAAAGGCCGTTTCAGTTGCGAAACGGCCTTGTACAAATTGGAGGGTGCATCGATGTGGATCGTCTATGGCGGCGCTTTTAATCCGCCTACCAAAGCACATTTGTGTTTTGCGACCAGAATCCTGCAGGAGCCGGAGGTAGAAAAACTGATTTTTATGCCGGTGGGGGATCGCTATGACAAACCGGAATTGATTGCCGCCGAACACCGCCTGGCGATGTGCCGCCTGATGGCAATGTATGACGAACGTTTTGAAGTATCTTCCTTAGAATCTGACAGCCGGGTGCAGTTCGGCACTTATCATAGCTTGATGTCTCTGCAAAAGCAGCATCCGCAGCAGCAATTTGCGTTTTTAACCGGTGCCGATAATTTCTCTTATCTGACAACCTGGGTCGAAGCGGCACGGCTGTTGGAGAATTTTCAGATTTGGGTGATGCCGCGACCCGGATTTGACAGCTCTGCTTTGCTGCAGCAGGAACCGCTCCTGCAAAAAAATCAATCCCATCTGCGCTTCCTGCATTTTTTACCGTTATTGGATATCAGTGCGACCGAGATTCGCCAGCAAATTGCGGCGGGTGCCGGGCGGGTTGATGCTTTGGATGATGTGGTGATGGCTTATATCAAAACGCATGAATTGTATGGCGCGAAGTTGTAGAGAATGGTCTTGACCATTGCGCCGTGCCTGCCGTCGCCGGATTTGCGCTGTCTGTTTTGGGATTGAACTTTGTCACGGATCACATTTTACAGTGAAATACAAGGAGAAATACAGATGATATTTGATGCAATAAAGGCAAAGAACGCCTGCGTGGCCTGGATTCAAGCCTGGTTTCTCAAAAATGGGCAAGGCTGTAATGCGGTTGTCGGCATCTCCGGAGGGAAAGACAGCTCCGTTGTCGCTGCTCTGTGTGTCGAAGCGCTGGGAACGGCGAGGGTGATCGGCGTGCTGATGCCCAATGGGGTGCAAGAAGATATTCAAGATGCCCGGCTTTTAGTCGATACGCTCCGGATTAAGAATTATACGATTAATATTGGCAAGGCCTATACGGCACTCGAAACGGCTATTCTTGAGGAAACCGGTTTGTTTTCAAAGCAATCCGCCATAAATATGCCGGCGAGGTTAAGAATGACCACCCTCTATGCTGTCTCGCAGTCCAATAATGGCCGTGTCGTCAATACATGTAATTTATCAGAAGATTGGGTCGGTTATTCCACGCGTTACGGTGATGCTGCGGGAGATTTCAGTCCGCTCGCTTGCTTTACCGTAGCGGAAGTCAAAGAGATTGGCCGTGCGCTGCGCCTACCCGAGACATTGGTGGAAAAAACACCTGCAGACGGGCTCAGCGGTTTCAGTGATGAAGATAATTTGGGTTTTACTTATCAAGTCCTGGATCGTTATATTCGCACCGGTATCTGTCAGGATCCAATTACAAAAGAGAAAATTGACACGCTGCACCGCAACAATGCCTTCAAGCTGCGATATATGGATTGCTTTCGTTACCCCGACTGCTCCTCTGCCTGCCGGGAAGCCACTATGAAAAATTAAAAACAGGAATTGCCGCCAACAACAGTTCCTGTTTTTAGAACTAATTTTAGAACTAAATCAAAGATTCTTCCCGCAGATAGCGCAGAAAGCGTTCAATACAAATATTCCAATATGGCCAGGTATGAGCATAGCCTTCATCCAAAAACAATTCCGGCATCAATTTCCATTTTAACATATTTTTGTAGAAAAGTTTATTAGAAAAAGCAAAAGCATCTTTTGAACCGCAGCTGAGGTGGAAAAAAGGCAGGGCGGCGAAGTCTTCGCATTGGTTCAATAAGAAATGGACATCATTTTCGGTTTCTGTGATAAACCGTTTACCGAAAATCGCCTGCCATTCCTGGCCGGTCACTTGCGTGCGGCATAATTCAATATCGAAAGCACCGGAAAAACTGCCGGCCACACGATATTGCTCTGGTGCACGCAAAGCCAATTTGACAGCGCCGTAACCACCCATGGAAAGCCCTGCAATAAAACGTTTTTCCCGCTGCCGGCCTATTCGGAACATACTCTCACAAATTTGCGGAAATTCTTTTTGAATATAGGTGTAATAATTGCCGCCAAAAGCCATGTCGGTATAAAAACTGCGTTCGGCATTTGGCATCATCACGGCAATGCCATATTCGTCGGCCCAGCTTTCCAATTGAGTGAAGCGGGTCCAACTGCTGCTGTCATCTCCCAAGCCGTGCAGCAGGTAGAGAACCGGAAAATCATCGCCGGTTTGCGGTAAAATTGCGCGGAACTGCGTTTGCTTTTGCAGAATATCGGAATAAATTTCACAATGCAAAAGAGCCATCGCGACACCTCTTTTCTTTTTATTATACTCAGTATAGCATAAAAGCGGCAGGAAAGACAAGTTCTCATTGCTTTTTACTGGCGCCGGTTCTATAATAAATAAGCGCGGCATATGCGCCCGCGAATCGCGTCAGCTCAAGACAGGCAGGTGATACCTCTTTGAACGAACAAGCGCAGGCTCCGCCTGCCCAGCAAAAGCGTCAGCAATATTACGCGGTGGATATTGCTAAATTCATCTGTTCTATCCTTGTTGTGGCAGGTCATACCTTTCCTTTGGGAACCTACAGTGAGGCAGGAGACTTTCTGATTATTCAGGGGATTGCCCGCGTGGTAGTACCTTTCTTCTTGCTAACCGCGGCTTATTTGTTCTTTTCTCATTATCCGTCGGCGCTGCCCGGGAGTTGGCGTCAGGCAGGCTATTTATGGCACTACATCGAACGTCTGGGCATCCTGTTTTTTTTCTGGAGTATAATCTGTTATAGTTTGATCGCCCTGGCTTATATGATGAATGGCGTGGAAGGCGGCTCTCTGCAATTCATGCGCAGTTTTTTTGCAATTGTCACTTATCCCTGCCTGATCGTGGACTATGCCAAATATTCTCTGATCGGTTGGTGGCAGAGCGGACTGAGCGGTCCGCAACTGTCCAATTTTATTTATAACATCGTACACACCTTCAATCAATACCATCTTTGGTATTTTCCTTCGCTGATGTTGGGGTTGGCGATTGTTTATGCATTGCTGCGCCGCTTGCGGCTTGGTTGGGTGATTGCCATCAGTGCCGTGCTGTTTTTGTTAGGCACGCCGGCAGATGCTTATTATGGCATGACAATCTATGTGCCGCCGGTGCGGGTCTGGGTCAATCAATATATCGCTATGTTCTATACGACAAGGAACGGTGTGTTTTACGCGACTCTGTTTATCGCCGTCGGCGCTTTGCTGTCCTGGAAAAATATCCCGATCAGAAAAGAGATTTCACGCCTGATTTTTATGCTCAGCTTTGCTTTGATGATTGCGGAAGCGCAAATTCTGCGCTATTATCAAATTCAGCGCGACTATAATTTTAACTTTTTCGCCATTCCGGCCGCGATTTTTCTCTTGCTCTGGCTGAAAGAAGTAAAATTAAAGGATAACCCCATCTATCGCTGGCTGCGAGAAACGAGTGTTTTGGTTTATTGCAGCCATGGTGTGTTCATTTTCCTCTTGCCGGTCGTCTTTCAGTTATTTGGTTTATCCGCATTTTACTCTAACAGCCTGATTCGTTTTGGCAGTGTTTATCTCGTGTCCCTCGGATTTTCCGCGGCGGTTTTATGGTTGGAAAAAAAGCCGCATCTCGCGTTCCTCCGCAATCTGCATTAAAATAAAAACAGGAAAGTTGGTCGATCAAACGGTGAGCACAATTCAAGGGGCGATTTTTGATTTTGACGGAACCTTATTGGATTCCATGCATTTTTGGAGTGAGTTGGACGGCGCCTATTTACTGCGAAAATCAAGGCTGCCAAAACCGCAGCTTTCCGACACCTTTAAGAAAATGAGCATGCAGGAAACGCTGCAGTATCTGCAGACCGAATATGGTATCGAGGATTCACAGGAAGCGATCTTAGCGGAAATCAGCAGTATGGCGGAGGACGCCTATCGCAATCAATTGGTATTAAAGGAGGGAGCGCTGCAGTTGCTGACACACTTGCGTCAGCAGGGAGTCCGAATGTGCATCGCCACGGCCAATCATCGGCCGTTGGTTGAGATTGCGCTGCAACGCTTTGGTCTCACGGATTTTTTCTCGGCGCTGATCACCTGTACGGAAATCGGCTGCGGCAAAGACCAGCCGGAAATATTCTACCAAGCTCATAAAATCCTGGCGACACCCAAAGCAGAAACCTTGGTGTTCGAGGATTCACTGCATGCGGTGATTACCGCGAAAGCAGCAGGTTTCCGCGTCATTGGCGTCTATGATGAGAGTTCCCGTGAGGATGCAGAAGCCATTCGCAGCCTAACCGAAGAATATCTGTTCTCACTCAAGGATTGGAAGCCGGATTGGTAAAGAGAATGAGCTGAACAACAACGACGGGAAAAAAAACAATGCCTTGCGGCTGCTCCTTTTGAGGGAACCGCCGCAAGGTATTGCTGGTTTTCCGGGAACTACTCTTTCAATTTTACGATCATTTCGATTTCCACCGGAGCATTGAGCGGCAATTCTGCTACGCCGACCGCCGAGCGGGCATGCACACCGGCTTCGGCAAGAATTTTACCCATCAATTCGGAAGCGCCGTTGGCAACGCCGGGCTGCCCGTGAAAGTCAGGCGCGCTGGCGACAAAGGCGACGACTTTGACGACCTTTTCGATCTGTTCGACGTCAGCTACCGTATTGACAGCAGCCAGACAATTGATGGCACAGAGTTTTGCTGCTTCGTAAGCGACCTCCGGCGCCACTTCAGCGCCGACTTTGCCGACGTACTGCAGTTTACCGGCAATGACCGGCAACTGACCGGATGTATAAACATAATTGCCAACCCGCACGGCAGGGGCATAAGCGGCCAGGGGTTTGGCTGCAACCGGAATTTCCAGACCGAGTTCTTTTAATTTGCTTACAATACTCATCGATAAAACCTCCTTTGAAATTTGCTTTATTATACCACTTCCCGCCGTCCCTGACCAGCGTTTCCTGTAATTCTTTTCAGGATCAGCTTTCGAGAAAATAATCAGACAAGGTCTTTTCATTCTCTATAAAATGCGGTATAATACACATGGAAGCATAAAGTAATAAGGGGGGCATCCTATGCAAAACTTAAAAGAAAGTTCCTGGGCGGAGCAGATTCAGCAATTACGGGAAATCATTGAAGAAAAGTTTCAACGCCGTTCTTTTCTGGTGCGTGTGCTCAGCATTTTCAGCGTGATTTTTATCGGATCAAGCTTGCTCATCGGCGTAGCTGTGCAGCGTCAGCGGATTCAGCATGTGGTGCGGCTCAATCGGAACGGCTTAGTGATGGACTTGCAGGGGCTGCGTCATCTCATTCGCCAGGCGAATAATGGCAAATGGGAAACTTCCGATGCAAAAACACTTCTGGCGATCCGACGTTCTGTCTTGGCTCGTATTTCCACTCTGGAAACAGCCGATGTCAGACTATCCAGAGTTTGGACCCGTCTGCTGAACTATCTCAACTTCGTCATGGGGGCTGTCGGCAATGACAGCCAAACCAATGAGACATTAGAGAGCTTCGAACAAGTGCTCGCGCGGCTTGAGCAAGTTTTGGAACATGATCATCTTTCCAAGGTGGAAATGAGCATGATTCTGAAAGACTTGGATCAATTAACCGCTGCTTAGTCTGATCAAAGATACCGAAAGGAAGAGAGTAGAATGCACCGTTTTCAAGGTATTTACGCGCCAATCGCCACCCCGTTTAGCAAAGGTGAAATTGACTGGGATGCGTTAAAACATAACATTAACTTTTATAATCAATCGAAATTAGCCGGTCTGGTCGTGCTGGGTTCCAACGGCGAATTTGCGATGCTCACCTACGATGAGAAGGTGGAATTGGTCAGCTATGTACGCAAGTATTTGCGTTCCGACAAAAAAATCATCGCCGGTTCCGGCTGTGAATCAACCCGTGAGACAATTCAGTTGTCCAACAGTTGTGCCGATGTGGGAGCGGACGCCGCCCTGGTCGTGACGCCGTGGTATTACAAAGACAGTTACAAAGACGAGGTTCTCAAGGCGCATTATACGGCGGTTGCCGATGCTTGCGTCATTCCGGTCATGCTTTACAACATGCCGCGCAATGCCGGGGTCAATATGTCGGCATCCCTGGTCTGCGATTTGGCGAAGCACGGCAATATTGTCGGTGTCAAAGACTCCGGCGGCGATATCGTACAAATCACAAACATAATCAACGGCACTCCGGCTGATTTCAGCGTTTTTGCCGGTTCAGCCAGTTTCCTCTATGCAACCCTGGCTTTGGGTGGTGTTGGCGGCACGCTGGCGGTCGCCAATCTGCTGCCGGATCTTTGCGTCGAATTAATGCAGGCGGTGCAGGACGGAAAACATGCCCGCGCAGTTGAAATACAGGCGGAACTCATGGCGGTCAACGCCGCCGTCACTTCCCGCTTTGGCATACCCGGTTTGAAAAAGGCGATGGATCTCATCGGCTTAAAGGGCGGTCAGCCGCGTCTGCCGCTGCAGCCGTTGGACGATGCCAAAACAAGCGAACTGAAAAAAATTCTGGCAGGTGTCGGCTTACTTTAAAAAATAAGCAAAACGCTGCTGCAAGATGGAATGCAGCAGCGTTTCTGCAGAGTGCTCAAAAAAAGACTAACTATTAAAAGTCAATCCCCAAAATGAAAAAAACTGTGGATAGGCCGCCGCCCTATGACAAGCAGCAGCCAAATGCTGCGGAAAGATCAGCGAGGGCGACGGAGGCAATAAATTACCAGACCCAGCCCCCC